>NZ_LVCU01000181.1:0-1176 GCF_001647185.1 Rhodococcus sp. EPR-147 | reverse complement strand
CCGTCTTCTCCATCAGAGACACGTTGGCATCGCAGCGCAACGAGCCCTGATCCATCCGCACATCGGACACGTTCAGCGACTTCAACAGGTCGCGCAACGCGGTGACGTACGCCCGTGCGACCTCGGGCGCACGGGCACCGGTTCCGGTGATGGTCTTGGTCACGATCTCCACCAACGGAACCCCGGCACGGTTGTAATCGAGCAGCGAATGCGACGCCCCCTCGATACGGCCGGTCGCACCGCCCACGTGCGTCGACTTACCGGTGTCCTCCTCCATGTGCGCGCGCTCGATCTCGACTCGAAACGTACTGCCGTCGTCGAGCAGCACATCGAGGTAGCCCTCGGTGGCGATGGGCTCGTCGTACTGCGAGATCTGGTAGTTCTTCGGCTGATCCGGGTAGAAGTAGTTCTTGCGAGCGAACCGTCCCCACGGGGTGATCGAGCAATTGAGCGCCAGCCCGATCCGAATAGCCGACTCCACCGCAGCCGAGTTCACCACCGGAAGCGCGCCGGGAAGACTCAGGCACACCGGGCACACCTGAGTGTTCGGCTCGGCACCGAATTCGGTGGGGCAGCCGCAGAACATCTTGGGCGCCGTGCCCAACTCCACGTGGACCTCCATGCCCAACACGGGGTCGAACTTGGCGAGCACATCGTCGTAATCGATCAGATCGACGGTTGCAGCAGTCATGGTCAGTAGTTTATGCACCGACTACCTGGGTCGTTCCTGCAGGCTCCACTCCCGTACGACGCGCGAGTAACCACGTGCACTCGTTACCGTGCACGGGTGACTCCCCCAGAGAAGCAGACACTGTCCATGACCGTGCTGATGACACCCGACATGGCCAACTTCTCGGGCAACGTCCACGGCGGCACGATTCTCAAGTTCCTGGACCAGGTGGCGTACGCCTGCGCCAGCCGCTACGCGGGGGCCTATGTCGTGACTCTGTCGGTCGATCGCGTCGTGTTTCGCGAACCCATCCACGTCGGAGAACTGGTCACGTTCTCTGCGTCGGTCAACTACACCGGCCGCACCTCCATGGAGGTCGGTATCCGCGTGGAAACCCAGAACATTCAGCGCGGTGAATTGCGCCACACCAACAGCTGCTACTTCACCATGGTCGCGATCGGCGACGACGGCAAGCCGAAGACACTGCCCCAGTTGACGCCGACCAC
>NZ_LVCU01000180.1:0-25340 GCF_001647185.1 Rhodococcus sp. EPR-147 | reverse complement strand
GCCGTATCACCACGACGGGCATACGACGTATCGACCGGCTCACCGGTCGGTCCCGAGCAGGTCACTGCCACTCGATCCCACCCGGCGGTGACGGCAGCATCGACGGTGCCGTCACCGCCGTCGGCGACGGGTAGGCATACCGTCTCGAGCGACGAGTCGACCGAGAGCATTCCCTCGGCCAGCGCCTGCGCGACCTCCGCTGCCGACAGCGAGCCCTTGAACTTGTCGGGAGCGAGCAGAATCCGCGTCATCTCTAGTCCAGCAGGAGCAGCGCAGTGGGGGCATCGGCCGATGTGTTGGCCAGCTCCTCGAACTCGCCGACGTTGTCGATTTCGGTGCCCATCGAGATGTTCGTGACCCGCTCGAGAATGATCTCCACCACAACGGGAACCTTGTGCTCGGACGCCAACGTCCTGGCCCGCACCAACGTCTCGCCGATGAGGTCGGGCTCGGTGACTCGAAGCGCTTTGCAGCCCAGCCCTTCTGCCACTTGCACATGGTCGACGCCGTAGCCCTTGGGGATACCGGGCTGCGCGTCCAAGGTCTCCTGATGGTTGATGTTGTCGAATCCGAGCTGCACACAGAAGTCCATGTCGAATGCGCGCTGCGCCTGCCGAATCAGCCCGAGGTACGAGTTGTTCACCACCACATGCACGTACGGCAGATTGAACTGCGCACCGACGGCCAACTCCTCGATCATGAATTGGAAGTCGTAATCACCGGACAGTGCAACGACATTCGCCGACGGATCGGCAGCCACCGCTCCCAGTGCCGCGGGAATGGTCCAGCCCAGCGGGCCGGCCTGACCGCAGTTGATCCAGTTGCGCGGGGAGTAGACGTGCAGGAACTGCCCGCCCGCGATCTGCGAGAGTCCGATGGTGCTGATGTAGCGGGTGTCGCGGTCGAAGACTTTGTTCATCTCCTCGTACACGCGCTGCGGTTTGATCGGCACGTTGTCGAAGTGCGTGCGCCGATGCATCGTGCGCTTGCGCGTCGCGCAGTCCTCGACCCAGCCCGACAGATCACGCAGCGTGCCTGCCGCCCGGCGCTCCTCGGCGACGGCGACGAACTGCTCGAGGGCGGCCTTGGCGTCGGAGATGATGCCGTAGTCCGGTGCGAAGACACGTCCGATCTGGGTCGGCTCGATGTCGACGTGGACGAACTTCCGTCCCTTGCGGTAGGTCTCCAGCCCGCCGGTATGCCGATTGGCCCAACGGTTTCCGATGCCGAGGACGAAGTCCGAGGCCAACATCGTCGCGTTGCCGTACCGGTGCGCGGTCTGCAAGCCGACCATGCCTGCCGCGAGACGGTGATCGTCGGGGATGGTGCCCCAGCCCATCAACGTCGGGATGACCGGAACGTCGAGGATCTCGGCGAGCTGCACGAGCAGGTCGGAGGCGTCGGCGTTGATGATTCCGCCGCCGGCCACGATCAACGGGCGCTCCGCAGCCAGGAGCATGTCGATGGCCTTCTCGGCCTGAGCGCGCGAGGCGACGGGCTTGTGCACCGGAAGAGACTGGTAGGTGTCGGGATCGAAGTCGATCTCGGCCAGCTGCACGTCGATGGGCAGGTCGATCAGCACCGGGCCTGGCCGTCCTGAGCGCATCAGGTGGAATGCCTGCGCGAACGCACCGGGAACCTGGGCCGGTTCGAGCACGGTCATCGCCATCTTGGTCACCGGTGCGGCGATCGACGCGATGTCGACAGCCTGGAAGTCTTCCTTGTGCAGCCGCGCGACGGGGGCCTGGCCGGTGATGGCGAGAATCGGAATCGAGTCGGCCATGGCCGAATACAGCCCGGTGATCATGTCGGTTCCGGCCGGGCCGGAGGTTCCGATACAGATGCCGATGTTGCCCGGAGCAGCCCGGGTGAAACCCTCGGCCATGTGCGAGGCACCCTCGACGTGACGGGCCAGCACGTGGCGGATGCCCCCGTGGTTGCGCATCGCCGCGTAGAACGGATTGATCGCGGCACCGGGCAGACCGAATGCCGTTGTTGCACCTTCGAGTTCGAGGATCTTCACTGCGGCGTCGGCCGCGCGCATCTTGGCCATGTCAGTTGCCCTTGCTCGAGATCGGGGAGCCCGAGAGCCGAGCGACACCGCGGTACAGCGCCGAATGATCCAGGCCACCATCGCCGTTGGCGCGGGCGGAGGCCATCAGCTGAGCCAGCACCGCGCCCATCGGAATCACGACGCCCGCTTCACGTGCAGCGGAGGTGACGATGCCCAGATCCTTGTGGTGCAGGTCGATACGGAAGCCGGGCTCGAACGAGCGGTCCAGCATCTTCTGCGCCTTCTGGTTGAGCACGGCCGAACCGGCGAGGCCTCCGCCGAGAACCTCGACCGACGCTGCCAGATCGACGCCATAGGCCTCGAGGAACGCGATCGCCTCGGCCAGCACCTGAATGTTGCCGGCCACGATCAGCTGGTTGGCTGCCTTGACCGTCTGCCCGGAGCCACTGGGGCCCACATGAGCGACGGTCTTGCCCACGACGTCGAGAATCGGCTTGGCAGTGGCGAAGTCGTCCGCGCTGCCGCCGACCATGATCGACAGCGTCGCGTTCTCGGCACCGGCCTGGCCGCCGGAGACCGGGGCATCGACGATTCGGAAGCCGCGCGAGATCGCGTCGGCAGCCAACGTGGCGGTGACGTCGGGACGGATGCTGGAGAAATCGATGATCAGCGCGTCGCGTCGAGCATTGTCGAACACCCCGCCCTCACCGGCGAGAACCTCCTGCACATCCGGGGAATCGGGGACCATGATCGCGATGACGTCGGCGTCGTGGACGGCCTTGGCGATGGAATCGGCTGCGGTGCCGCCTGCCTCGACGAGGGGACCGGTGCGATCGGGGGTCAGGTTGTAGCCGACCACCTGATGGCCCGCCTTGGCGAGATGAACGGACATGGGGCTGCCCATGATTCCGAGGCCGATGAATGCAATGGTGCTCATGAAAAATCCCTACTTGGTAGTGGTGGCCAGTTCGAGCCACGCGAACGGATCCGGCTGGGTGGCTTTGTATTCGAGTCCGACGTAACCGTCGTAACCCAGTGCGGCGAGGCCGGCGAGTTGTCCGCCGAGGTCGAGTGAGCCGGTACCCGGTTCTCCGCGGCCCGGTGAGTCGGCGATCTGCACGTGCCCGATCAGGTCGTGGTGGGAATCGAGCGCTGCGGGCACGTCGTCTCCGTTGACGGCGAGGTGGTACAGGTCGGCAAGCAGACGCAGGTTGTGTACGTCCTGTTCACGCGCGACGCGTCGGATGGTGGCGACGGCACCGGCAGCGGACTTGATCGGGTAGGCCGGCGCTCCGCTGACGGGTTCCACCAGCACGACGGCGCCGATCCTCGCTGCGGCCTTCCCTGCTGCCGCCAGGTTCTCGATCGCGATCTCGTCCTGGTCGAGCGGGTCGACGCCGTCGATGCGATTTCCGTAGAGGGCGTTGAACGCTGTGGTGCCGAGTTGTTCGCCGATGCCGATCGTGGCGTCGATGTTGTCGCGGAAAGCCTGTACCTGCGCTGGATCGGACAGAATCCCGCGATCGCCTGAGGGCATGTCGCCGGCGGCGAAGTTCAGTCCGGTCAGCTGCACGCCGGCATCACGGATGGAAGACACGAACGCGGTGACATCGGCGTCCGACGGCACCGGATTCGAGAACGGCCACCAGAATTCGACGGCATCGAAGCCGGCGTCTCGCGCCCGCTGTGGTCGATCGAGCAACGGAACATCGGTGAAGAGAATGGAACAGTTGACGGTGTAGTGGAGCCGAGAGTCAGCGAAAGTGTTCATGCACGGTGCCTTTCAGTTCTGAGGTTGCGGTAGTCCGCGGTAGCGACGCCAACTGCCGGCATAGGTGATGTCGGTCAGCTCGTCCGGTTGCGCATCGAGCACCCCTGGCCGCAGGCCGACGCCCAGGACCGAGCGCCCATCCTCGAGCGCCACCACGGTGAGCTCGAGCTCCGGCGGTTCGTCCGGCAGGAACGCCGTCCGGATGTCGTCGAGCGGAATGTCGTACAGCTCGCCTTCGATGGCCGCGCCGGCAGTGTGGTCGAGCAACAGTGCCGGGAACTCGTCACGCACCGAGAAGAAGCGGTAGTTCGGGGTGGTGCGCACTGTCCCCACGAACGGGTGGGACGAGACGTTGTGGTGCAGGCTGCCGCCACGCATCGCACCACCGTTGCAGAAGAGCTCCGTCATGAAGTCGTTCCTCTCGGGCTCGAAGGGTCGGACTCAAAGTCCGTATTGTGGAATATGTATTCCGTTTGATGAACCGAGTGTGGCGTGCGCCACGTGGATCTGTCAAGACCCGAGTGCACGGACCGCGCGACCGAAGTGCCCAATAGCGCAGTGCAGCAACGCCGAACGGATCGACGTGGATGCCTCGAGATCGACCCTTGACACTGCATGTGATCAGTGTCACGCTCACTTGGTGGAATCAACATTTCGTATTGCGGAATCGGATACAGTCGTCGACTTGAACACGGCCTCCGAGGCCGACGCGGCACGCACACTCTCGCTGTGCCTCGACGTGCCTCGCTGGGTTCGGGAAGTTCTGAGCGCCCGGCCGTTCACCGACGTGCAGGCCCTGCGCCACGCCATCCATCGCGCTGCGGCACCACTGACAGCCGAGGAAGTGCACCGTGCACTCGCCGTGCACCCGCGCATCGGCGAGAGACCCGACGGAGACGATGCCAGCGCTCGGCACGCGAGTACCGAGCAATCCGGCGTCGACATCTCCGACGCCAGCGTCGAACAACGCCTGAGAGCGGGAAACGTGGCCTACGAGAGGCGGTTCGGGCAGGTGTTTCTGATCAGGGCCGCCGGCCGGGATGCTCACGCAGTTCTCGATGCTCTGCACAGCAGGCTCGGCAACGACCCCGAGACCGAGGCCGCCGTCGTCGAACACGAGCTGCGGGAGATCGCCGAGATTCGTGCGACAGGAAGTCTCGGCAATGCCTGACGCGAAAAGTCAGGTGACCGCTCACGTGCTCGATGCGGCAAGAGGCGTTCCCGCACAGGGTGTCTCGATCGTGCTTGCCGATCACCACGGCACCCCGGTCGCCGACGCAATCACCGATGAGCAGGGCCGGGTCTCGTCGCTCGGTCCCACCGAACTCGAACCGGGCATCTACCGCCTCACCTTCGCAACCGGTGCGTACTTCGCGTCCCAACACACCGAATGCTTCCACCCGGAGGTCGTCGTCGCCTTCGAGATCACTGCACCAGACCAGCACTACCACATCCCACTTCTGTTGAGCCCGTTCGCTTTCACCACCTATCGAGGGAGCTAGAACCCATGACCATCGTGCTCGGAACAAACCAGTACGGCAAAGCCGAATGCAGACTCGTCCGCATCGACCGCGAGACTCCTCGCCACCGCATCACCGACGTCAGCGTCACCTCGCAGCTGCGCGGCGACCTCGAGGCCGTCCACACCGAGGGTGACAACGCCCACGTCGTCGCGACCGACACCCAGAAGAACACCGTGTACGCCTTCGCGCGGGACGGCATCGGCGCGATCGAGAACTTCGCGCTCCGGCTCGGAAAGCACTTCACCGGCAACTTCGACTGGATCACCGGTGGCCGCTGGGAAATCGAGCAGTACTCCTGGTCGCGGATCCCGAACGGAAGTGCAGGAGTGGAGCCTGCGGAACGACCCGGCCAGGAAGGCTACGACCACTCGTTCGTCAAGGCCGGCGACGAGAAGCGGAACACGATCGTCACGATCGACGGAGAAGACATCTCCATCGTCTCGGGCATCAGCGACCTCGTGGTGCTCAATTCGACGGCGTCGGAATTCTGGGGCTACCCGAAGGACCGGTACACCACACTGAAGGAGACCACGGACCGCATCCTGGCCACGTCGGTCAGCGCCCGCTGGCGGTACCTCACCACCGAGCTGGACTTCGACAAGACCTTCGACGACGTCCGTTCCATCATGCTCGACGCCTTCGCGTCCACTCACTCTCTTGCGTTGCAGCAGAGCCTGTTCCAGATGGGTAAGCAGGTTCTCGAAGCCCACCCGGAGATCGGTGAGATCAAGTTCTCCATGCCCAACATCCATCACTTCCTCGTCGATCTCGAGCCGTTCGGACTCGACAACCCCGGTGAGGTCTTCTACGTCGCGGATCGCCCCTACGGTCTGATCGAGGCCACGGTGCAGCGCGACGATGCCCCGGACGCGGGCCGCGCCTGGGATACCGTGCCCGGATTCTGCTAGGAGCGAGGCAACATGAAGCTGACGAAGCGCAAGCCGAACAACAACCGTGCGCCGCATGACCCCGCTCGTCCCGAGGACGAGCGATTGTCGATCGGTAGGTCGTACGTCTATGGATTGCAGCACATCCTGACGATGTACGGCGGAGTCATCGCACCACCCCTGATCGTGGGCGGAGCAGCGGGACTGACCGGAACCGAGATCGCGCTACTGGTCTCGGCCGCGTTGTTCGTCAGCGGAGCGGCCACCTTGCTGCAAACCCTGGGAGTGCCGTACTTCGGGGCGAAGTTGCCGCTGGTGCAGGGTATTTCGTTCGCATCGGTGTCGACGATGGTGGCCATCGCGAGCGGGCCCGGCGGACTGAACTCGGTGTTCGGTGCCATCATCGCGGCCGGTGCCATCGGCATCCTGATCACCCCGTTCTTCAGCAAGATCGTGCGATTCTTCCCACCGGTGGTGACCGGCACGATCATCACCGTCATCGGTATATCGCTACTGCCCGTTGCGGTTCGGTGGGCGATGGGCGGTGATCAGCAGGCCGCCGACTGGGGCTCGATGTCCAACATCGGGCTCGCGGCCTTCAGCCTCGTGGTGGTGCTGCTGGTGAGCAGGCTGGTGCAGGGCACGCTCTCGCGCCTGTCGATCCTCATCGGCATCATCGTCGGCACGGTGTTCGCAGTCCTCGTCGGCAAGGCCGACTTCTCCGGTGTGGGCGACGGTGCCATCTTCAGCCTCCCCGAGCCGTTCGCGTTCGGAGCCCCGACCTTCCAGATCGCGGCGATCCTGTCGATGGTGGTGGTCATCCTCGTCATCATGACCGAGACCACCGCGGACATCCTGGCCGTCGGCGAGATCGTCGGCACCGATGTCGATGCTCGACGCGTCGGCGACGGACTGCGAGCGGACATGGTCGCCACCACCATCGCTCCCTTGTTCGGCACCTTCCCGGCCAGTGCGTTCGCCCAGAACGTCGGTCTCGTGGCCGTCACCGGAATCAAGAGTCGGTACGTCGTCGCGGCCGGCGGCTCGGTACTGCTGTTCCTCGGGCTCTTCCCCGTCCTCGGATTGGTAGTCGCCTCGGTGCCGCTGCCGGTACTCGGCGGTGCGGGCATCGTGCTGTTCGGCTCGGTGGCGGCCAGCGGCATCCGGACGCTGTCCAAGGTGGAGTTCGACGGCAACCTGAACCTCGTCATCGTGGCGGTGGCCATCGGGTTCGGCGTCATCCCCATCGCGGTGCCGGGCTTCTACGCGGCGTTCCCGGACTGGGTCCACGTGGTGCTCGACTCCGGCATCAGCGCCGCGAGCATCGTCGCCGTCGTGCTGAACATCGCGTTCAACGTCGTCACGATCGGGCAGAAACCCTCGCCCTCCGTGGTCACCGCTGCACCACCGGTGGCGACGCGGCATCACCAGTAGTGTTCTATCGAGATCGGTAGAAGCTACGAGCATGCGAGGTGGGACTGTGGCGGCAGGTGGCGGGGTGCAGTCCGTGGAGCGTGCGTTCGAGTTGCTCGACATCATGGCTGCCTCGGGCGGATCCATCGGGATCAGCGAACTGGCCGAGGGTACCGATCTGCCGATGCCGACGGTGCACCGTCTGATCGGAACCCTCGTCTCGCTCGGCTACGTCCGCCGGCTGCCGTCCCGCCGATACGCACTGGGCACCAAGCTCATTCGTTTGGGCGACAGCGCCTCGAAGTTGATCGGCGGATGGGCCAAGCCGTATCTGGCGGAACTGGTCCGGATCACGCACGAGACGTCGAACATGGCGTTTCTCGAGGACGACATGGCGGTGTACGTCGCGCAGGTCCCGTCCGAACACGCGATGCGGATGTTCAACGAGGTGGGTCAGCGCGTGTTGCCGCATTCCACCGGCGTCGGCAAGGCGCTGCTCTCGCAGTTGGACGACGACGCTGTCCGTGCGATCGTCGGCCGCCTCGGCATGGCTCCCCGCACCGTCAACACCATCACCACGCTCGACGCGTTGCTCGAGGACCTCACGGTGATCCGCGAACGCGGCTATGCCATCGACGACGGTGAGCAGGAAGTGGGCGTCCGCTGCTTCGCCGTACCGGTACTCGGTGCCCCGACCCTCACGGCGATGTCGATCGCCGGACCGACTGCGCGCGTCACCCTCGAATCGGCCGAGCAGTTCGTGCCCCTGCTGATCTCGGCCGCCGAGCGACTGGCGAAAGACCTCGCGAGCAACAACCCAGCGACTTAATCCCGCAACACCTTCGCATCACGTGCGAAAGTTGTGACCTCCTCCGTCAACCACACGTGCGCCGGAACCGCGCCGCCGAGTAGCTCCCGAACCAGCGACGGCGAATCCCCGATCGGCACATCGCTGCCCGCAATGATGATGTTGCCGTAGCGCCTGCCCTTGAGCATCGCCGGATCCGCCACGATCGCGAGGTGCGGAAAGACACTGCGAATGGTCGACGCCTCCTGCTTCGCCAGCGAGAGATCCCGACGGTCACCGCAGTTGACGACGTACATCCCGCCGGGGGAGAGGACGCGTCGAACATGGGCGGTGAACTCGGCAGTCAGTAGCGGCTCGGGAGTTGTTGCTCCCGCGAACACATCTCGCACGATGAGGTCGCGACTGTTCTCGGTCAAGGTCTCGGTGACCGCCCGAGCTTCGCCGACGCGGATGCGCAGCAGCGGTGACCGTGGCAGGTCGAACCACTCGCGCACGAGTTCCGAAAGCTTGCCGTCGAGCTCCACCACCACCTGACGCGCCCCGGGATATTCCGCGGTGAACGAGCGCGCCAGGGTGCACGCCCCGCCCCCGAGGTGCAGCGCCCGCAGCGGAAAGCTCGAATCCCACTGCGACCGAACCAGGCCCGAGATCCAGCGCATGTACTCGAACTCGAGCACCGTGGGGTCGTTCATGTCGATGTGCGAACTCGGGACGTCGTTGACGTTGACGACCCACCCGTCGTCGGAGAACGCGTCACGGACCAATTCACAGGTGCCCGAGTCGATTTCGAACACTCCGGGTTGCAGGGAGCCGGCCGGTGCCGAGGCCCGCTTCCTACCCACGTTGGCCCTCGAGCCGGAAGTCCTCGAAATCGAATCCCGGGGTGACGGTGCAACTGACCAGGCTCGGTTCGTTGCCCACCGGCCGAGCGCGCTGCCACACGGACGGCGGCACGATCTGCTGCGGCGAATCGGGCCCGACCAGTAGCGAGGTCACCTCCCCTGGATCGGCCCCTGCGCCACCGAGGTCGAGTTGCACCGGACTTCCGCGGTGATACAGCCACATCTCGGTGCCGCGGACGGTGTGCCACGCCGACTGCTGACCAGGCATGAGCAGGAACAGGATTGCCGTGCCTGCAGCGCGCGGGCCGGGGTAGCCGTCGGGTAGGAGCTCCTGCGGGATGGTGACCTCGCTGCGCCAGGTCTCCCGGAACCAACCACCCTCGGGGTGGGGTGCGAGGTCGAGGGCCTGAGCCCAGTCGGGCAACGATGTCATGCACGCAACCCTAGTCAGTCCATGGAGACAGTCAGTCCGTGGCGACCTGAACCCGGAACCTGTCGCGTTCGGTGTGCAGGCTCCACAGCTGCTCGGCGAGTGCCTCGGGGCTCTTCCTCGGATCGCTACCGTCGATGGCACCACCGATGATCAACTGCGACACCTGGATTCCCTCGGCGGCCAACTCCTCGTTGAGCAGCTGCGCGTATGCGGCCTGGCCTGCGAACGCGATGGAGGTGCCGGTGACCGTACGCCCGGGCTTGACCGCGGAGCCGCCGTTGACGAACAGAATCGTGCCCTTGTTCTCGCCGAGGAACCGCATGCCCGGCAACACCTGGTGGACGGCGGCGATCGGTCCGTAGATGGAGAACTCGACCGGCCCGACCATGTCGGCCGGGGTGGTCTCGAGCACGGGTCGCATGAAGTCCTTCTGCGGAAGCGGGCTGTACTGCAGTACCTCGATGGGTCCGAGTGTTTCGGTGACCTGCTCCAACGCCGACGCGATCGAGGCCGGGTCGCGCACATCGGCGACGAAGCCCTTGGCGGAGATACCGTCGGCAGCGAGCTGATCGGCGAGAGCGTCGACACGGGCCTGATTGCGGGAGATGAGGCCGACCGAGAAGCCCTGCGCGCCGAACTTACGCGCGACTGCTGCTCCGAGACCTGCACCTGCTCCGACTATTGCTATCGATGTCATGTCGAATGCAAGGACCGAGGCTCGAAGACTATTCCGACGACCGTCTCGAGCAGGGCCTCCGCAGTCCGATGCAACGCGGTGACATCCCCGGTCCAGCCGAGTACCCGCAGAGCGGCCTCGGCGATTCCGGCCGCGTCTGCCGTCGCGTCCTGGCGGCCGTTCTCTCGATCGGCTCGCGCGTTCACCACAGTCTCCACCAGGCGAAACGGCAGGTCCTCGGTACCCGGCCTGCGCTCGGAATCGAGCTGGACCAGCGTGTCCGACGCAATGGCCGCGTACAGACTCATCAGCGTGTACCGATGGTCGCGGAAGGTCTCGAAGCGCTCGCTGCGCAGTTCGGGCAGTAGATAGAGCGCGCCGAGATTCCAGGTGGACGCGCCGAGCTGTCCGGCGTCGAAGTAGGCCAGTGCGTACATCTGGGTCGCCGCGTCGGCCGACGAGTCCCGGATGCGCAGCGCGACGGCCAGCGGCGCATCGACCGTGCCGCTGAGCAACGCGTCGAGTATGTCGTCCTTGGTGGCGAAGTGGTGATAGAGCGAGGCCTGACGTAGACCGACGGCGTCGGCTATGACGCGGGTGGAGGTATTGGTGAATCCGCGAGTGGTGAAGAGCTCGGCCGAGGCGTCGAGAATTTCCTCGCGAGCGGTGTCGCCCGGCCGCTTCTTGGTGCTCAGCCTTGGCCTGCCTGCTCCGGTCATGACTGCATCTTGTCAGGTCTCCGTGACGGTGAGATTTCTGTCATCTGATCGAAATAGACGAAACGAGGTTGTTTCACGACGGACACCGCCAGGGAACGGCGGTGCCGAAAACTATCAACTGACAGAAACCCGCCTCGGCGATGCAGCGGGCGGTCACTCACCACCCACCTCGCCCGTAGGAGACTTCCATGAGCTCGACAACACTGCCGGCCCCGGGCTCGGGTTCGGAACCCTCGCCCACCACCGACCATTCCGATCTGGCTTCCCTCGGCTACGACCAGCAGCTGCACCGCAGCCTCGGCAAGTACGCGTCCTTCGCCGCCGGCTTCTCGTTCGTCTCGATTCTCACCACCATCTTCCAGCTCTTCGGACTCGGCTTCAGCTTCGGCGGCCCGGCCTTCTTCCTCACCTGGCCGCTCGTGTTTCTCGGGCAGTTCATGGTGGCCCTGAACTTCGCCGAACTCGCTGCCCGCTATCCCATCTCGGGCGCGATCTACCACTGGTCCAGGCGTATGGGCGGTGAGCTGGTCGGATGGTTCGCCGGGTGGTTCATGATCATCGCGCAGATCGTCACCGCCTCCGCAGCCGCGATCGCACTGCAGGTCGTCCTCCCCAGCATCTGGGGCGGCTTCCAGCTGATCGGCGAGGACACCGCGCTCACCTCGCCGAGCGGAGCCGCGAATGCCGTTGTGCTGGGCTCGATTCTGCTGGTGCTCACCACCACGATCAACTGCATCGGCGTGAACTGGATGTCGCGCATCAACAGCATCGGCGTCACCTGCGAGATCGTCGGCGTCATCGCGCTGGTGCTGGTGTTCTTCACCCACGCCGAGCGCGGACCACAGGTGGTGTTCGATACCGGTAGTGCCGGAGCCGATCCCGGCTACATCGGTGCCTGGATCGTCTCGGGCCTGATGGCGGCCTACGTCATGGTCGGCTTCGGCTCGGCAGGCGAACTCGCCGAGGAAACCCGCAATCCCCGACGCGTCGCGCCGCGCACCATCCGGCTCGCACTGTCGGCATCGGCACTGGGCGGTGGCCTGATGATCGTCGGCGCACTGATGGCCGCACCGAGCCTCACCGACGGCCAGCTCGCGACGCAGGGGCTTCCGTACGTCATCGACTCGATCCTCACCTCGCCGTGGGGCAAGGTCCTGCTGGTCGACGTCGCCATCGCGGTGTTCATCTGCACCCTCGCCATCCAGACCGCGGCATCGCGGCTGATGTTCTCCATGGCCCGCGACGGACGACTGCCCGCCTCGACGGCTCTCGCGAAGGTCAACTCGCGCACCGGAACCCCCATCGCACCCTCGGTCCTTATCGGTCTGGCCTGCGTGGCGATCCTGGCCGTCAACGTCGGCAACTCCGCGATCTTCACCACGCTCTCCAGCGTCTGCATCGTGCTGATCTACCTCGCGTACATGATGGTCACCGTCCCGCTGCTGATCCAGCGACTCAAGGGCTGGCCGCACGGCGGCGTGCAGCACGACTCCGACGGCCAGAAGCTCTTCACCCTCGGCCGTCTCGGCCTGCCGGTCAACATCGCCGCCGTTCTCTACGGCGGCCTGATGGTGGTCAACCTGTCGTGGCCGCGAGCCGAGATCTTCGACCCCACCGGCGAATTCCCACTGCTGCGCTGGGCCGCACCCCTGACCGTCCTGGCCGTGATCGTCGTAGGTATCGCCTGCCTACCCCGCGGCAAAGCCCACCCCAAGCCCGTCACGATCGGAGCCTGAACCAGCATGACCACGGCAACTGCAACCACCCACTCCGCCAAGGAACACGCACGCTCCCAGGCGACGGTCGCACCGGCACCCACTCCACCGGAGGGCATCTCGGAGCTCACCTGGGCAGAATCGGTCCCCGGCGGCAGCTACACCACCAAGGTCCTCGCTCGCGGAACCCGGCTACGCCTCGTCGACGTCGACGGTGATGCCTGCGCCAACCTGCTGCTCTACCGCGCCGACGCCCCATGGGAGCGACTCAACACCGCCGACACCGTCAAGGTGCCGTGGCAGGCGTATCTGAGTGCCGGCCATCCTCTGCTCTCGGATCAGGGGCGCGTTCTGGCGACCATCGTCGACGACACCTCCGGCCACCACGACGCCCTGTGCGGCACCACCTCCGCTGCTACCAACACCGCGAAATACGGAGTCAGCGGACCACATTCGTCGGCTCCCGCAGGCCGCGAACTGTTCACTCTGGCCGCGGCGAAGCACGGACTGGAACCACGCGACGTCGCACCGTCCCTGTCCTTCTTTCACGGCGTGAGAGTCGACGCCGACGGGGCTCTGGTCGGCACCGGCTCGGCGGGAGCGGGGAAGTCGGTGGATCTGCTGATCCACCTGCCGGTGATCGTGTTGCTGGCCAACACCGCTCACCCGCTCGACCCGAGGTCCGAGTACCCCACAACGGCCCTCGACGTGCTGGCGTGGCGAGCACCCGAAGAGCTGCTCGCTCTCGGCAACACCGAACCCGAGTACCAGCGCGCAGTGCAGAACACCGAGGACGCATGGAAGGCAGCACAATGACCACAGGAACACTCGAGACCACGATCGTTCGTGACGAGATCGCCCCCGCATTCGGCCCGTGGTCCGCCGTCGTCGAAGCCGGTGACGTACTGACGATCGTCGATCTGTACGGCAATCAAGCCGTCGACACCCTGATGTACGGCGCGCACGATCACTCGATCCGTTACTCCGCCCCCGCCACCGTCACCGCACAGCAGAACTTGTTCCTGACCACCGGAACCGTTCTGCGCAGCGATGATTCGACTCCGATCATGACGATCGTCGACGACGAGGTCGGCAACCACGACACCGTCGGCGGTGCGTGCTCCAAGGAATCGAACACCCTGCGCTACGGCCACCACACCCAGCATCAGCACGCGTGCGTCGAGAACTTCCTCATCGAGGGATCCAAGTGGGGACTCGGCAAACGGGACCTGGTGCCCAACATCAACTTCTTCATGAACGTCCCCGTCGACGCCGACGGCACGCTCGGCATCGTCGACGGTCTGTCGGCTCCCGGAAAGAAGCTTTCCTTGCGTGCCGAGATCGACACGCTGGTCCTGGTGTCCAACTGCCCGCAGATCAACAACCCCTGCAACGGATTCGACCCCACCGCGGTGCGGATGATCGTGACGCGAGAGCCGGGCGGTCGAGCATGAACGCTGTGAACAGTACGGCCGCCAAGATGACCGTCCAGCGACCCGGCATGATCACCACCGTGCAGGACTGGCCGGGTCGCATCGGGTACTGGAAGGTGGGCGTACCGCCGTCGGGGCCGATGGACGACCTGTCGTTCCGGCTCGGCAACGTCGCGCTCGGCAACCCCGAGGGTGCCCCGGGCCTCGAATCCACCATGGCCGGGCCGGCATTGACGTTCGACGCCGACACCTACGTCTGCGTCACCGGCGCAGCGGTACCGGTGCGCATCGACGGCCGATCGGCCGCGCAGTGGAAGCCGGTGCTGGTTCCCGCCGGCGCCACCCTCGATGTCGGCACCACCACCGGGCACGGGCTACGGGTCTACGTTCTGATCCAGGGCAGCCTCGACGTCGACGACTATCTCGGCAGCGCAGCAACGTTCACTCTCGGTAAGTTCGGCGGACATCGTGGCGGCACCCTCGGTGAGGGCGACGTCATCGGCCTGGCCGGACGCTCGGACAACTCCGAGATCCTCGGTCCGATACCGATGGAACACCTGCCGGTGCTGACATCGAGCTGGGACATCGCCGTCACCGAGGGCCCCCACGGCGCGCCGGAGTTCTTCACCCGCGAGGACATCGACACCCTCTACGCCACCCGCTACGAGGTGCACTTCAACTCCGATCGCACCGGGGTCCGGCTCATCGGGCCGAAGCCGCAGTGGGCCAGGACCGACGGCGGCGAAGCCGGACTGCACCCGTCCAACATTCACGACAACGCCTACAGCGTCGGCGCACTGGACTTCACCGGCGACACCCCGATTCTGCTCGGACCGGACGGCCCGAGCCTGGGCGGATTCGTCTGTCCCGTCACCGTTGTCGCCGCCGAGCGGTGGAAGCTCGGCCAGCTCCGCCCCGGGGACACCATCCGCTTCGTACCGGTGCGAGCCGCGGCCACCGCGCCGTTGGGGTCACTCGGACTCGCCCGGCGCGCGTCTCTGCCTGCAGTGTTCTCCGCAGGCGGCGACGGGGACGACGGCGTCCTCGCTCGACGCGACGCCGACACGTGCGTCACCTACCGGCGCTCGGGAGACGACAACGTCCTCGTCGAGTACGGCGACATGAAACTCGACCTGGCCCTGCGTGCGCGAGTCCACGCCCTGCACCAGCGCGTCGAGGCACTCGCCCCCCGCGGGTTGGTGGACCTGACCCCGGGCATCCGCTCGTTGCAGGTGAAGGTGAATCCCGATGTGCTGTCGATCGATTCGTTGATGGGTCTGCTGTCCGAGGTCGAGGACGATCTTCCCGCGGCCTCCGACCTCGTGGTGCCCAGCCGCCGGGTTCGGCTCCCGCTCTCGTGGGACGACCCCTCGACCCGCGAGGCGATCCAGCGGTACATGCACGGTGTGCGCGCCGACGCTCCATGGTGCCCCTGGAACATCGAGTTCATCCGACGCATGAACGGACTCGACTCGGTGGCAGACGTGTTCGACACCGTCTTCGCCGCCGACTACATGGTGCTCGGACTCGGTGACGTGTATCTGGGCGCTCCGGTGGCGACACCACTCGACCCCCGACACCGCCTGGTGACGACCAAGTACAACCCGGCGCGAACCTGGACGCCGGAGAACGCCGTCGGCATCGGTGGGGCATATCTATGCATTTACGGCATGGAGGGTCCCGGCGGATACCAGTTCGTGGGTCGAACCACGCAGGTGTGGAACCACAGCGCCGCCTACAGTGACGGCCCCTTCGAGGAGGGCACCCCGTGGTTGCTCCGGTTCTTCGACCGAATCTCCTGGTACTCGGTCGAACCCGAGGAACTGATGGATCTGCGCGCAGATCTGGCAGCAGGCCGCGGCGGCGGAGTGGACATCACCGACGGTGAATTCTCGCTGGCCGAGCACGAGAACTTCCTCGAGACCAACGCGGACTCCATCGCCGAGTTCCGCGCGACGCAAGCCGTTGCCTTCGGTGCCGAGCGCGACGCGTGGTCGGCAGCAGGCGAATTCGATACGACGAAGGGCAAGACCGATGCAGCCTGAGATACGAGAGCGAGTTCTGCAGGCCTACAAGCGGATCGCCGAGGTGGATCGGCCCGAGGTCTGGATCACCCTGCGTGACGAGAACGACGTGCTGGCCGAGGCAGTCGCCCTCGAGGAGGCACTCGCGGCCGGTGCCGATCTACCGCTCGCGGGCTCACTGGTCGCGGTCAAGGACAACATCGACGTGGCCGGGCTGCCCACCACCGCGGCCTGCCCCGAGTTCGCCTACACCCCCGAGGTATCCGCCGTCGCCATCGAACGACTGACCAGCCAGGGCGCACTGATACTGGGCAAGACCAACCTCGACCAGTTCGCCACCGGTTTGGTCGGCACTCGCAGCCCCTACGGCGCGGTGCGGTGTGCCTGGGATCCCACGCTGGTCTCGGGAGGCTCGAGTTCCGGGTCCGCCGTCGCGGTGGCACTGGGCATCGCGGACATCGGAATCGGAACCGACACAGCAGGATCGGGTCGAGTACCCGCAGCCTTCCACGGCATCGTGGGCATCAAGACCTCACTGGGTATCGTGCCGAACACCGGTGTCGTTCCCGCCTGCGCCGACTACGACTGCGTCACCGTTCTCGCCCGTGATCTCGACAGTGCCACTGCGGCCATGAAAGTCATGACCGGCCCGACCGCCACCGATCCACGCAGCCGGGCCTGGCCCGCCGACGTCCGACTGGCCGCATCCCCGCAGCCCCGTGTCGCCGTCCCACGAGGTGAGGATCTGACGTCGCTCAGCCCGGCGTACCGTCGGGCATTCGAGGAGACGGTCGCCGGCCTGGCCGACAAGGGCATGTCCCACGCCGAGGTCGGCATCTCGGCGCTGCTCGACGCTGCAACACTGCTGTACGACGGAGCGATTGTGGCGCAGCGCTATTCGGCCGTCGGAGAGTTCCTCGACACCGCGCCTGCCGGTGCCGATCCCACGGTGGCCGCGATCGTCCGATCGGCAGCAGGGCCGTCCGCGCATCGATACGTGGACGATCTCGACACCCTTGCGCGAGCGAAGACAGCAGCCCGCACACTCCTCAGCGAGTTCGACGGCCTGCTGTTACCCACCACCACCGAGCATCCCACTATTGCTGCGGTGCAGTCGGATCCGATGAGCATCAACCGGCGGCTGGGTACGTTCACCAACTTCTGCAACCTGCTCGACATGGCCGCGGTGGCCGTTCCCGGAGCCCCGACGCCGGATGGCACTCCGTTCGGGGTCATGGTCGTCGTACCTGCGTTCGAGGAACAGATCGCAATCGACCTGGCGGCACAGTTGAGCGGAATCGAGTCACCGTCGTTGATCGACGACGGCATCGAGGTACTGGCCGTCGGCGCACATCTGCGCGGTTTTCCGGTGCATCACCAGTTGACCGATCGCGGTGCGCGATTCAGCGGCGAGGTGACGACCACGGCGGACTACCGGCTGGTGGATCTGCACACCACCCCGCCCAAGCCCGGCCTGCTACGGCGGGCTGGCGACGGCGCACCCATCTCCGGAGAGCTCTATCGCATGTCCGCTGCCGCGCTCGGAACCTTCCTCGCCGGGCTCCCGTCACCGATGGGTCTGGGTCCGGTCGAATTGTCCGACGGCCGCTGGGTCACCGGATTCTGCTGTGCGCACGACGCCGCCGAGTCGGGAACCGACATCACCGAATTCGGCGGCTGGCGCGCGTACAGAGCTCACGCCGGGACCGGTTTGCCCCCATCGGTCGCCACTCGCACCGCGAGGAGCCCGAGCACCGTGCCCATGACGTAGCGCTGCACCCGCAGCCACGTCGGGCGAACGGCGAGGAACTGCGCGATCGATCCGGCGAGCACCACGATCGCCAGGTTGACCGCTACGGCCACGGCGATCTGCACCCCGCCGAGCGTGAATCCATGCAGCAGAATGTGTCCCGCTGCAGGGTCGACGAACTGCGGGATGACCGAAATGTACATGATCGCGATCTTCGGGTTCAGCAGGTTGGTCGCCAAGCCCATCGTGAACAGCCGGCGGTTCGAATCCTGTTGCAGCTCGGTCGGTTCGAATGCCGACACCGTCCCGCGCACGGCCTGCACCGCCAACCAGGCGAGGTAGGCCGCGCCGGCGAGCCTGACCGCCGTGTACAGCGCGGGCACGGCCGTGAACACCGCGGCCAGGCCGAGATTGGTGGCCGTCAGATAGATCAGGAATCCGATCGCGACGCCGCCCAGCGACACCAGTCCCGCCCGTCGGCCCTGCGAAATGCTGCGCGAGACAAGGTAGATCATGTTCGGCCCCGGCGTCAGAACCAACGCGAGAGCCACTGCGAACACACCGAGAACTGCGGAATACGAGACCATGCGGTCAAGACTTCACGTCGACCGGCCCGCAGGAGAAGAGCCAGTTACGGTGTCGTGGTTCCCTTATCCGGCACGCACTGCCGAGGCCACCGCGGCACCGATCGCCGCCATTCCCGCCGCCGTCGGATGCAGGGGTGCCGCAGGATTCTGCGGGACGACCCCCTCGAAGTACCGCTGATCGGCAGCCACGCACACGTCGTGGCCGACACTCAGCGCCTCGGTGTCGACGAACTCTGCACCGTGCTCGTCCGCCTGCTGCTTCAGTGCCTCGTTCATGGCGGTGATGCTGCCCTGGATGTAGTCGGCGTCCTCCGGCAGCATCGGTTGCGTGGGGAAGCAGCCACCGTCGGGCAGATAGGTGCCGTAACCGACCACCAGAATCCGCGCGTCGGGCGCACGGTCGGCCACCGCGTCGAGCATCGCTCCCCAGCTCGGTGCAGCGTCCTCGATGGCCGCGGCCACGGAGTCGACGCCCCCTGCGGTGAGCCGGTCCCTGCAGACGTTGGTGGCCGAGGTGTCCGCGAACGTCAGGCACTGCACTGCCGTCGAGACCAGCCCGATGTCGTTGCCGCCGATCGTGACGGTCACCAGATCGGTCTCGGGTGTCAGCGCATCGAGTTGCACGGGCACCTCGCCGCTGGATGTTCCCTGCACAGTGGAGACGATGTTCTCGGTGACCGCACCCGAGCAGGTGACGTCGACGAACGAGCCGACTGCCAAGTCCTCGGCGAGTACGTGTGGGTAGTTGGAATCGGACTGCTGGCATCCCGGTGCGCCGACCTGTTCGGGGATCCGCGGGCCCGATGCGGCCGAGTCACCCAGCGCGACGTAATTCAGCGGAACCGACGCGTCCTCCGACGGCCCAGCAGGCACTTCCGACACCGACGAGTCCGACGAGTCCGACGAACAGCCCGCCAGTACGCAGGCGGACACAGCAAGACCGACGAGAATTCCCTGGCTCCTCACAGCTTCGACGCTACAGATGCCGGTAATCTCGACCGGGTTGTCCAGGACAGACGTCCATCGCATCGAACAGAGGAATTTTCATGATCACCGCGTTCATCAACCAGATCCTCAGCGGCTTCGGCTCCATTTCCGCTGGCAGCAGTGGCTTCGAGCTGGCACCGGGAACGCTGCCCTTCGGGCTGTAGAGACCACCGCATACTCACCCGCGCGGTGGCCGACGATTGCTTCTTCCGCCGCGCGGGTAGTCCGGCATCATGACTACCCACGACAACGACTCGAAGACCCCCGACGCCGAGAAGGACGTGACGTCCGATCCGGCCGCGGCTGCAGAAGACAACGATTGGTCGAGCGAAGGCGGAGCGATCGAAACCGGTCCCGCGACCGACGACGAGCGAACCGACAGCAACTAACCGATCAGACGGCGGGGCGCGGCCCGCAACGTGCGGACGTCGCCGTCGGCGACGATGTGCTCCACCGTCTCACCTCGGGTGCGCGTCGAATCGCCGACGGTGAACCTCACGCGAGCGTCACCGAGCCAGTCGACTCCGACGACGATTCCCACGGTGCCCTTCGGTATCCCGCTGCGCCACCGCAGGTGCCCCAGATTGCGTACCGTGATCACGGTCTCGCCGATCTCGAAATGCCCCATACGCCCCCCCGGCTCGATTCTTACCGACCAGTAGACCTCGAGTGAACGCCCTGTTCAAGCGGTAGATCCGCGCTTACATCACCCCCTGACAGCCTCTGTGTCAGCGGGCACGATCACAATTCGGCGATTCCCCCGTTTCTGACACCAAAGGTCCACCCTGGGGTATCTTTCGGTTGGATCATTTGCCGTTGTAGCAAGAATCATTGCCAAACTTCCGGACCGTGTCGGACACTCTTCCCATGACTACAGACACCGATCGACACACTCCGGTCGACGCGATCATCGTCGGCGGCGGAGTCGCCGGACTCAGCGCCGCCGTGGCCCTCGGCCGTTCCCGACGATCCGTCGCGATCATCGACGCGGGCGATCCCCGCAACGCTCCGGCAGCGCATTCACACAACTACCTCACCCGCGACGGGGAATCGCCTCTCGAGCTGGTTCGCCTCGGCCGAGACGAGGCGCGACACTACGGCGCACGCATCGTCGAGGGTGTCGCGACGTCCGCGAGTCGAACCGAAGCCGGGTTCGAGGTAACTCTCGCCGACGGTTCCGTCGTCCGCGGCCGCCGCCTCCTGGTCACCACCGGCCTCACCGATGTACTGCCCGACATCCCCGGCCTCGCCGATCGGTGGGGGCGCGACGTACTGCACTGCCCGTACTGCCACGGCTGGGAGGTACGCGATCGCAGGATCGGCATCATCGGCAGCGCCATGGTCGGGCATCAGGCACAGATGTGGCGTCAGCTCACCGAGCACGTCACGGTGTTCGCGCACACGGCACCGAATTCGGCCGAAGAGGACCTCGAACGACTCGCCGCACGTGGCATCGAGGTCGTCGACGGGGAGATCGCTCGGGTCGATGTCGACGGCGACGCAATCGTCGGAGTGACACTCGCGAGCGGCACGCAGATCCCGCTCGACGCGTTGGTCGTCGGACCCAACTTCACCTCCCGCGCAGACGTCCTGTTGTCGCTGGGGCTCGCCACGACCGAGATGGTCATGAACGACCACGTCCTCGGCACGTACGTCGAGGCCGATCCCGTCGGCGCCACCTCCGTTCCCGGCGTGTGGGTTGCAGGCAACGTGTCCGCACCGATGGACACCGTCGTGGCGGCGTCCGCGGCCGGAGTGAAGGCAGGCGCGGCTATCAACGGTGACCTGATCGAGGAGGAGGTTCGCATCGCCGTCGAACGGGCAAAGGCCATCGCTTCGTAGATGCCCGGAGACCGACACCCGTGAGCTGTCACAACATCTGTTGAGCTTTTCCCACCTACAGGCCGGCTTCGGCTCCGTATGCGCTGCGCAAAGACGTATATTCACCCATGGAGGCGTCGCGAACAGCCATGCGAACGCTACGAGCGAGAAGGAAGTAGGTCCTTCGATGAATACGAAGGTCGCTGCGCCCTTCGCCATGCACACCGTACGAACCGTCGGTCTGGGTGCCGTGGTCGTCGTCGCGAGCACCGTCTTCGTTCTCGGCGACGCCGGAATACGGGCCGGCGTGCTCGCCACCGTCGCAGTCGGATCGGTGCTGGCCATCAGCGCCGCTATCCGTCGATACCGTCCCGACGACTCTCGGTGCTGGTGGGCACTGTTCGGTGCCTCGGTGCTGTTCATGTTCGGGGTCTCGCTCCGCAGCGATCCCACCGCACTGAACCATTCGTTCCCGCTGCTGCCGGATCTGTTCACCCTGACCGGGTACGCCCTCGTAGGGTACGCACTGTCGCGGTGGATCCGAGATCGACAGTCGATCGACGACATCACTCCGCTCGTCGATGCAGGCCTGATCTTCCTCGGCACCCTGTTCCTGTCGTGGTTGCTGTTCATCTCCCCGGCCCTCGAATCTCCCCGGTCGTCGGCATCGACCGTGGTCAACGGGCTGTATCCGGCGATCGACGCAGCACTGATCACCCTGACCACCTACCTGCTGTTCTCGTCCAAACCCCGCACCCCCGCGCTGCAATGGGCTCTGCTCGCGCTCGTCGCGACACTCGTCGGCGACATCTCGTACGCGTTCGCGGCCACCACCGACGACGCGCCGTCCTCGGGATTGCTCGACGGCATCTACCTGTTCGCGTATCTCGCCCTGGCGATGGCCGCCCTGGATCCGTCGATGCGTACCGTCTCCCAGCGGCAGACTCCTGCACCGGCGCACAGCAACCGCCGCGTCGTGTTCGTGGTGACGCTGCTGGTCGTCTGCGCTACGGTCCCGCTGCTGGGCTCGGCCGTGTCCACCGGAGATCTGATCGTCCGATCCCTGTTGCTCGCCTCGATTCTGGTGGCGGCCTTCCTGCGCGGCGAACGCGCGCTGGCCCGCGTGCAGGTCGGTGAGGAGCACGCGAAATACCTGGCCGCTCACGATCTGTTGACCGGCCTACCGAACCGCACGATGCTCGACGAGGAATTCACCCGGCTCGAGCGCACCCAGACTCCGGGGCGCACGTGCGTCCTGTTCGTCGACCTCGACAACTTCAAGATGGTCAACGACTCGTACGGTCACCGCGTCGGTGACGAACTCATCGTGGCCGCAGCGCGACGCATCCGCGCCGCCGTCGGTGCCGCCGACACCGTGGTCAGGTACGCCGGTGACGAGTTCGTCGTGTTGACCCGCCGCGATCGCGGCGGAGCAGAAGCATTGGCCCGCCGCATCATCGATCGAACGAACGAGCCGTTCCCTCTGAGCGCCGCAACGGCATATGTCACGGCCTCGGTGGGAATCGCGGACGCGGACCGACTGCACGACGCCATCCGCGAGGCCGACACCGCGATGTATCACGCGAAATCTCTCGGCGCGGCGCGCTACGCGTTCTTCGACGAGTCCCTGCGTGCGCGAGCCACATCCGCGATCGAGACCGCCACCGCGCTGCGCGGTGCAATCAGACGCGGCGAGCTCGAGGTGTACTACCAGCCGATCATCGAGACCACCTCGCGCACCACCGTCGTCTACGAGGCACTCCTGCGCTGGAACTGGCAGGGGCGAGTGCGTACCCCCAACGAGTTCATCCCGATCGCCGAATCCACCAACCTCATCAAGGAAATCGGCGAATGGGTGCTGCGCACCGCGATGTCGGATCTGGTGACACTGCGTTCCGACGGGCAGGACGTCACCATGTCGGTGAACGTGTCCCCGATGCAGTTGCGTGACGATTCGTTGCCGGTGATCGTCGGGAGACTGCTCGACACGTACGGCCTCCACGGAGCGGATCTGGCCCTCGAGATCACCGAGAGCGTGCTGATCGACGACATGGGTACGGCGAAAAGCGTTCTCGACCGACTCGCTGCGATGGGTGTGCTCATCGTTCTCGACGACTTCGGTATCGGCTACTCCTCGTTGAGCAGGCTGCGCGCGATGCCGATCGCACTGCTCAAGATCGACAAGTCGTTCGTCCACCAGATCGGCACTTCGGAATCCGACACGCAGCTGATTCGCGCGATCGTCGCCATGGCGTCGGCGCTGCCGGTCGCCACGGTGGCCGAGGGCGTCGAGACCGAGGAGCAGGCCGCGATCATCGAGGCTCTCGAATGCCGCTTCGCGCAGGGCTTTCTGTTCGGTAGACCGGCACCCGTCGCACATTGGCTTCTCGAATCTGCCGAGACCCGTGCCGGCAGGTGAGCCGGGTGTTAGCGTCGGGCGGTGTCTGTAATCGGAGTGCACCGCTCGACTGTCCTTGCGTGTGCCCTACTGCTGGTGCCGCTCGCCGCGTGCAGTAGCAGCGAGAGCACCGATCCCGACCCCGCGTCCGAGAACAGCTGTGTTCTCGGTGCCAGCGGCGGCACCCCGGTAGAGGGGACGCCGAGTGCGAGTTCGGGTGACATCTCCACCAATCCCGAAGTGGCGACCGGGTATCGATCCGACATGGCTCCGGTGGAGACGGCCTCGTACTCCGTCTCGACGGCCAACCCGGTTTCCACCGAGGCCGCGTGCGCGGTCCTGCGTGACGGTGGCACCGCGGCCGACGCGCTGATCGTGGCGCAGACGGTGCTCGGCCTCGTCGAGCCGCAGTCCTCCGGCATCGGCGGCGGGGCATTCCTGATGTACTACGACGCGGCCACCGGTGAAGTACAGAGCTACGACGGCCGCGAGACCGCCCCGATGAGTGCGACCGGCGACTACCTGCGGTACATCGACGACGTCGATCGCACTCTGCCGCAACCCGATGCCCGTTCGAGCGGCCGATCGATCGGCGTCCCCGGGGTGCTGCGGATGCTCGAGCAAGCCCACGACGATCACGGCACCAAGCAGTGGGGGGAGCTGTTCGAACCCGCAATCGGTCTCGCCGACAACGGAATCGAGATCAGCCCGCGCATGGCATCGTCCATTGCCGACTCGGCCCCGAAGCTCGCCCTCGACCCCGCGTCCAAGGATTACTTCCTGCAGCCGGACGGCACCGGCAAGCCGGCCGGGACGGTGCTGAACAACCCGGCGATGTCGAAGACGCTGTCCGCCATCGCAACCGACGGGGCAGACGCCTTCTACACCGGTGACATCGCGCAGGCCATCGTCGACGCCACCGCGGACACCACCGCCGGCCGTACCCCCGGACAGATCACGCTGGAGGATCTCGCCGCATACGAACCCAAGACCCGCACGGCCGTCTGCACCGAGTATCGCGAACACGACATCTGCGGTATGCCCGGCCCGTCCTCGGGCGGTATCGCGGTGGCGTCGGCGATGGGGATTCTGTCGAATTTCGATCTCGCGCAATACGCCCCGACGGGAATGGACGCCAACGGCGGAACCCCGACGGCCGAAGGCGTGCACCTGATCGCCGAGGCCGAGCGCCTGGCCTACGCCGACCGCGACAAGTACGTCGCCGATCCGGACTTCGTACCACTGCCCGGCGGATCCCCCGATGCACTGCTCGATCCCGAATACCTCGGTGAGCGAGCCGGACTGATCGACGAGGGCAGATCCATGGGCACAGCGCAGCCCGGCGACTTCGGCCCGGTGCAGTTCGCCTCGTCCACCGATCCCGAGTTCGGCACCAGCCACATCTCCGTCGTCGACAGCCAGGGCAATGCCGCCTCGATGACGACGACCGTCGAGTCGGCTTTCGGCTCGTTCCACATGGTCGACGGCTTCCTGCTCAACAATCAGCTCACCGACTTCTCGGCATCGCCGGTGGCCGAG
>NZ_LVCU01000179.1:0-12374 GCF_001647185.1 Rhodococcus sp. EPR-147 | reverse complement strand
AGACGGCACGCGCGGAGATCTGGCGCTCGTCGCCGGCTCTCCCGGCGGTTCGGTGATCATCCAGTTCGTCGTCAAAACACTGGTGGGACTGCTCGATTGGGGCATGGATCCGCAGCAGGCGGTGTCGATGGTCGACTTCGGTGCGGCCAACACCCCGTCGACCAACTACGGCGGCGAACACCCGAACGTGATGGGCGAGAACGATCCTGTGGTCGCGGCGCTCCGCGAGATGGGCCACCAGGTCTCGGTCGCCGACCAGTCCAGCGGCCTGAGTGCACTGCAACGAACCGACGGCGGTTGGATCGGGGGAGCGGACCCACGCCGCGAGGGTGAGGTACTCGGTGGATAGGTGCGAGCGCGGTCAACTCACAAACCGGTAGCCCATACCGGTTTCGGTGATCAGATGCACCGGGGAGGCCGGATCTCGTTCGAGCTTCTGTCGCAGTTGGCCGAGATAGATTCGCAGATAATGTGTTTCGCGCTCATGCCCGGGTCCCCAGACGGTGCGCAGTATGTCCTTCTGCGACACCAGCTTGCCCTCGTTGCGCACCAGTAGTTCGAGAACCCCCCATTCGGTACGGGTCAGGTGCACGCTCACACCATCTCGCACAACGGTTTTCGTGGCGAGGTCGACGGTGAAGTCCTCGGTGACGACAACGGGGTCGGCGACGGAGTGCGGTCCACGGCGCAGGGCGGCGCGCAATCGGGCCAGCAACTCGTCCATGCCGAAGGGCTTGGTGACGAAGTCGTCGGCACCGGCGTCGAGTGCCTCGACGGTATCGGCCGAATCGGTGCGAGCCGAGAGCACCAGGATCGGTACGTCGGTCCAGCCGCGCAGACCGGCGATGACGTCGATTCCGTCGATGTCGGGCAGCCCGAGGTCGAGAATCACGATGTCCGGGTGGAAGTTCGCGGCCACCCGCAGCGCCTCTCCGCCGCTCGCCGCGCTGACCACCTCGAACCCACGCACGTTGAGGTTGATTCGCAGCGCCCGCACGATCTGCGGCTCGTCGTCGACGACGAGCACCCGCACCTTCACCTACTCGCCGCCTTCAACTCGACCGTCATCGTCAGCCCGCCGCCCACGGTGTTCGATGCCGTGACGGTACCGCCCATCGCCCGGACGAATCCTCGCACCACCGACAACCCGAGCCCGACGCCCACCGAGTTGTCGCGATCCCCGAGGCGTTGGAACGCGTCGAACATCGTCTCCTCGGCTCCCTCGGAGATGCCGGGTCCGTGGTCGGCGACGGAGATACTCGCCCACTCGCCGTGCACCGCCGCACTGACGATGATGTCCCCGGTGGGGGCGTAGCGGGCACTGTTGTGCACCAGGTTCGCCAGTACCCGCTCGAGCAGTCCCGGGTCCGCCAGCACTTCTACATCGCCCACGTCCACACGAACCCGATCGTCGGCTCCGATCAATGCGCCGCCCAACACGTCGTCGACGAAAACGGGTCGCAGACTGGGCTGAACCACGCCGGCCTGCAGCCGCGAGGAGTCGAGCAAGTTACTCACCAACGCGGTCAGCTGATCGGCCGATTCGTCGATGGTGGCGAGCAATTCGTCGGTGTCCTCGGGCGAGAACTGAACGTCGGTGCTGCGCAGCGACGAGGACGCCGCCTTGACCGCCGACAGTGGCGTCCGCAGATCGTGGCTCACGGCCGAGAGCAATGCTCGACGCAACGCGTCGGCCTCGGCGAGCGCGTTGGCTCGGCTGGCTTCCTCGGCGAGACGCGCCTGACGGACCATGCCGGCCGCTTGGTTGGCCACCGCCGCGAGTACCCGCCGATCGTGCGCGCGGGTACGTTCGCCGACGAGCAGCAACGTGAAGTCGCCCGCGTCGACCTCGGTGTCGGCTGCGGCACGATCGACAGGAGCCTGCGCGCCGGCGCTGCCCACGATGGATCCGGACTGGTTGTCCCACAGCGCAACGCCCGTCTGCCGATAGGTCTCACGGGCGCGTTCGAGGAGTGCGGTCAGATCCGCTCCGCGGAGTACCGATCCGGCGAACAGCGTCAACAGCTCGGCTTCCTGGGTGGCCCGGCGTGCCTGACGCGTCCGCCGGGCGGCGGCGTCGACGAGGGCGGCGACGGCAACGGCGACGAGGAGCAGCACGACGGTGACGACGAAGTTGTCGGGCTCGGCGATCGTCAGGCTGTACCGGGGTGTGGTGAAGAAGTAGTTGAGCAGGAAGCCCGCGATCAATGCCGAGAGTGCTGCCGGCGCAACCCCTCCCAGCAGCGCGACGCACAGCACCACCATGAAGAACAGGGCGCTCTCACCGCTGGAGTCGAAGTCCGGTCCGACCGTGCTCAGTACGGCGGCGGCCAGGCACGGCACCAGGACGGCGGCGACCCACGCGATGATCCGTCGACGACCCGAATCGACCTGCATGCCCCTGCGGGTGGCCTGCTCGGCGTGGGTGACCATGTGTACGTCGATCTTTCCCGAGTTCTGCACCACCGCCGCGCCGATGCCCTCGTCGAGGATGCGGGCGGCACGTGACCGTCTCGAGGTGCCGATCACCAGCTGCGTCGCATTCACCCCGCGGGCGAAGTCGAGCAGCGTCGTCGGCACGTCGTCGCCGACGACACTGTGCACGCTGGCACCCAGCCCGGCGGCCAGCTTGCGCACCGAACCCATCTGCGGTGCCGAGACACCCATGAGCCCGTCGCCGCGGACGATGTGCAGCACCATCAGCTCGGCACTGGACTTCGAGGCGATGCGACTGGCGCGGCGCAGCAACGTTTCCGATTCCGGGCCACCGGTCACCGCCACCACCACGCGCTCGCGGGCCTCCCACGTGTCGGTGATGCGATTGTCCTTGCGGTACTTCACCAGTGCCGCGTCGACCTGATCGGCGATCCACAGCAGCGCCAGCTCGCGCAAGGCAGTGAGGTTGCCGCCGCGGAAGTAGTTGCTCAGTGCGGCGTCGACCTTCTCGGCGGCGTAGACGTTGCCGTGCCGCAATCTGCTGCGCAGCGCCTCGGGGGTGATGTCGACCAACTCGACCTCGTCAGCGGCTCGAACGACGCTGTCGGGCACAGTCTCTCGCTGCGGCACTCCGGTGATCTGCTGCACCACGTCGTTGAGCGATTCGAGATGCTGGACGTTGAGGGTGGAGATGACGTCGATGCCTGCGTCGAGCAGCACTTCGACGTCCTGCCACCGCTTGCCGTGCACGCTGCCCGGGGTGTTGGTGTGCGCCAGTTCGTCGACGAGCACCACCTGCGGCTTTCGGGCCAGGACGGCGTCGAGATCGAGTTCCTGCGCCGAGGACCCGCGGTACTCGACGGTCGCCATCGGCAGCACTTCGATGCCGTCGAGCGCGTCGATCGTTCGCGCTCGGCCGTGTGTCTCGACCACGGCCGCCACGACGTCGCAGCCCCGGCTGCGCAGTCGATGCGCCTCGCCGAGCATGGCGAAGGTCTTGCCGACGCCGGGTGCTGCGCCGAGGTAGATCCGCAGCTCACCCCTGTCCGCCACAGCCTGTCTCCTCACCCGGCCGGTATGTGTCCCGTAGTGCCAGGTTCAACTCCGGAACGTTCACCGCTTCGGCACCGAGTACACCGTACTGCGGCCCGTGCGTGTACTCGGCGACCAGAGCCTCGACGTCGCTCACCGAGGCTCCGTTCACCTGAGCGACTCGCGCGATCTGGATGGCCGCGTAGGCGGGGCTGATGTCGGGATCGATCCCCGAACCGGACCCGGTGACGGCATCGGCCGGTACCGCGGCCGGATCGACGTTCTCCCGGGCCGCGATGGCAGCGCGGCGCTGCTCGACGAACGACGCCAGCACCTCGCTCGACGGCCCCTGGTTGGTCGGCAGCGCCGCGGCCGGATCCCCCGGAGCGAACGCGTCGTCGTCGGACACCGACCCGGTGACGCGGGTGTGGAAGAACGGATCCGGCTCTCCCGGAGCCACCTGCGGGTCGACGCCGATCAACGCGCTTCCGACGACGCAGCCCCGGGCGTCGCGCAGCGGCGAACCCTCGGCGGAGTCGGTCCCGATACGGCTGATGCCCCAGACCACGGCCGGGTAGACGATGCCGAGCACGACCGTCAATGCCAGCAGCACTGCGAAGCCGGCAACAACCTGGCGAAGAAATCCCTGTACGAAGCGCATGATCAGCCAATCCCTGGAATGTGTCGAACGAGGAGGTCGATGAGCCAGATGCCGACGAACGGGCTGATGACGCCGCCGACGCCGTACACCAGCAGGTTCCGGCGCAGCAACGCTGCCGCCGATGCCGGGGTGTAGCGAACACCTTTGAGCGCCAACGGGATCAGCGCGACGATCACCAGTGCATTGAAGATCACCGCAGACAGGATCGCCGATTCCGGCGTCGCCAGACGCATGATGTTCAGCCCACCGAGCTGCGGATAGACGGTGGAGAACATCGCCGGCAGAATCGCGAAGTACTTCGCCAGATCGTTGGCCAGCGAGAACGTAGTCAGCGCGCCGCGGGTGATGAGGAGCTGCTTGCCGATCTCGACGATCTCGATCAACTTGGTCGGGTCGGAATCGAGGTCGACCATGTTGCCGGCTTCCTTGGCGGCCGAGGTGCCGGTGTTCATCGCGACACCGACGTCGGCCTGGGCGAGAGCCGGGGCGTCGTTGGTCCCGTCGCCGGTCATCGCGACCAGCCTGCCGCCCTCCTGTTCCTGCCGGATCAGCGTGAGCTTGTCCTCGGGCGTCGCCTCGGCGAGGTAATCGTCGACCCCGGCCTCGGCGGCGATGGCCTTGGCGGTGAGCGGGTTGTCGCCGGTCACCATGACCGTCCGAATTCCCATGGCACGCAGCTGTGCGAACCGCTCGGCGATGCCCGGCTTGACCACGTCGGAGAGCTCCACGACACCGAGAGCACGAGCAGCAGAACCGGTTTCGCGTACCGCCACCACCAGCGGCGTACCGCCGTTCTGGGCGATGTCGTGCACGGTGGCGTCGAGATCCGCCGTGCCGCCGCCCTCACGGATCCAGCTGTAGACCGAATCCGCTGCACCCTTACGGATCTCCATGCCCGGAAGGTCCAGCCCGCTCATCCGAGTCTGCGCCGTGAAGGCCACGAACTCGCCGCGCTCGGATTCGCCTTCTGCCATCGAAGATTCGAAGTCACGCTCGACCAGTTCGACGATGCTGCGGCCCTCGGGGGTGCCGTCGGCGAGTGAGGACAGTCGAGCTGCCCGAGCCAGTTCGACGGCGTCGACGCCTGTGGCCGGGTGCAGGCCGGTCGCGCGTCGATTTCCGAAGGTGATGGTGCCGGTCTTGTCCATCAGCAACGTGTCGATGTCGCCTGCCGCTTCCACTGCGCGTCCGGACATCGCCAGCACGTTGCGCTGCACCAGGCGGTCCATGCCCGCGATGCCGATCGCCGAGAGCAGCGCGCCGATCGTGGTGGGGATGAGGCAGACCAACAGTGCGATCAGCTGGATCGGATCCTGCTGCTGCCCTGCGTAGTTCGACATCGGACCGATGGCGACGACGGCGAAGAGGAACACGATCGTCAGGGACGCGAGCAGGATGTTCAGGGCCATCTCGTGCGGCGTCTGCTGCCGAGCCGCGCCCTCGACGAGTGCGATCATCCGGTCGACGAACGTCTCACCCTGCGCTGCAGTGATTTTCACGACGATCTCGTCCGAGAGCACGATGGTGCCGCCGGTGACCGCCGATCGGTCGCCGCCGGACTCGCGCACCACGGGAGCCGATTCTCCGGTGATCGCCGACTCGTCGACGGTGGCGATGCCCTCGATGACGTCGCCGTCACCGGGTATGACCTCACCTGCCGAGACGATCACCTCGTCGCCGACGAGCAATTCGGCACCGGCGACCTCTTCCACTCCGGATGCTGTGCGCCGTCGGGCAACAGTGTCCTGCTTGACCTTTCGCAGGCTGGCGGCCTGGGCCTTGCCGCGGCCCTCGGCCACGGATTCGGCGAGGTTGGCGAACAGCACCGTGAACCAGAGCCATCCGGTGACGAACCAGGCGAACACCGACGGCTGTGCGATCGAGAGGATGGTGGTGACGATGGAGCCGAGGAAGACGACGAACATGACCGGGTTGCGGGCCAGGTGCCTCGGGTCGAGTTTGCGGAACGCGCCGGGGACGGCCGTTCTCAGTGACAGGTTCATTGCATGGCCTCTGCTATGGGTCCGAGAGCAAGTGCGGGGAAGAACGTGAGGGCGGCGACGAGAATCGCGGTGCCGATCAGCAATGTGCCGAACAGCGGCCCGTCGGTGGGGAGGGTGCCTGCGTTGGGTGCGCTGCGTTTGGTCGTCGCCAGTGATCCGGCCAGTGCCAGCACGAAGACGATCGGCAGGAAGCGGCCGAGCAGCATCGCGACACCGAGGGAGATCTGGAACCAGTCGCTGGTCACCGTCAGTCCACCGAAGGCGCTGCCGTTGTTGTTGGAGGCCGACGCGTAGGCGTAGAGCACCTCGGTGAAGCCGTGGATACCGGGATTGCCCTGATAGCTGGTCGTCGATTCGAGAATCACGGTGATGGACGTGCCGACGAGCACGAGGATCGGCATCACCAGTACCGACAGTGCGGCCATCGTGATGGCGCGTCGACCCAGCTTCTTGCCGAGGAACTCGGGAGTGCGGCCGACGAGCAGGCCGCCGACGAACACGGCGATGACCGCGAGCACGAGCAATCCGTACAGGCCGGTGCCGACGCCGCCGGGTGCGATCTCGCCGAACAGCATGTTCAGCAGTACTGTTCCGCCGCCGAGTGCAGACATACTGTCGTGCGCGGAATTGACTGCACCGGTCGATGTTCCGGTGGTGGACACGGCGAACAGCGCCGACGCCGGAATGCCGAAGCGGACTTCCTTGCCTTCCATCATCGCGCCCGCAGCGGTGGCTGCGACGCCCCGGGTTCCGGACTCGGCGAACAGCGTGACCGTCAGCAGCGTGGCCCAGAGCGTCGCCATGACCGCCAGCAGCGTCAGGCCCTGCTTGCGGTTGCCGATCATGGTGCCGAACGTGCGGGTGAGCGCGACCGGGATCAACAGCAGCGAGATGATCTGCACGATGTTGGTCAGCGGGGTCGGGTTCTCGAACGGATGCGCCGAGTTGGCTGCGAGGATGCCGCCGCCGTTGGTGCCGATTTCCTTGATCGCCTCCTGAGAGGCAACGGGCGCAAGCGCATTGGTGACCGTCTGCCCATCCAGTCCGGTGGAGGTGAATCCGGTCGAGAACGACATGATGGTGCCCTGAGTCAGCATGATCACGGCCACCAGCAGCGCCAGCGGCAACAGAATGCGCAGTGTTCCGCGAGTGAGGTCGACCCAGAAGTTGCCGAGCTCACCGCCGGTGGAGACACGCACGAAGCCACGGATGACGGCGATCGCAACCGCGAGACCGACTGCGGCAGAGACGAAGTTCTGCACCGCGAGACCCAGCGGCTGCGTCAGGTTGGACAGCGTGGTCTCGGGGACGTACGACTGCCAGTTGGTGTTGGTGACGAACGACGCGGCGGTGTTGAACGCCATCGCCGGGCTGACCCCGGACAGGCCCCCGTTCAGCGGCAGCACACCCTGAATTCGCTGCAGTACGAACAGGAACACGACGCCGGCGAACGAGAACCCCAGCAGACTGGTGGAGTAACCCACCCACGTCTGTTCGGAGGCGGAGTTCACCCGAGCCACCCGATAGAGCAGACGTTCGACGCGCGTGTCGTGGGACGAGTCGAACACTCGGGCCATGTAGTCGCCGAGCGGTACGTACGCCGCAGCCAGCACGACGATTACCACCGCGATCTGCAGGCCCGCGACAAGAGCAGGATTCATGGCGGCGTCAGAACCTCTCCGGATCGAGGAGAGCGACGAACAGGTACACCGCAACACATGCGGCAACCACGAGACAGAGCAATTCGGTCATTGCTCGATCCTGAATCCCGCGACCGAGCCGAACCGCGTTCCTTACGCTTTCTTACGCCGTCGACCAGCGGTCATGACGCAGTTTTTACGTCAGCGCCAGCGCTCCACCGACCATGGCGATCCGCTAGCGCTCCTCGATGTCGTCGACGCGGATCTCCACGACATCGCGTTCGAGGGTGGTGCCCAGCAGATCCGACACGGTGTCGATCGCGATGGTCGCGAGCTCTTCTCCCGCGGCCTGCAGGTCGTCGCCGTACACCCCGATCACCGCGACGAACAGGCCGATACAGGCATGGTCGTCGAGGTCGAGGTCGATCTCGGTCGGCTGCGCGCCGCGTACACCTGCGAGTGCACGCCGGAGCGTCGTCTTGACGATGTGATCGCTGATCCGCAGCGAGTCCGCCGGTCCCGCCGTGGAGCCGAGCGGATACGCGCTGTCGATAGGCCACGTACGCCTGGTGGTGTTACGTACCTTCGTGAGGATGGACGCGCTGATGTCCACCCAATTCGGTTCCTGCGGTGCGTCCCGAAGTTCGGTGGCAGCACGCGCGAGAACCGAATCCGGCTCTACTGGGTTCGCCATGTTGCCAACCTTTCGCTCAATGTTGCTCGTGCTCTGGTCAACTGACCACGTACTGCGCCTGCGGACAACGTCATGATCGCGCCGATCTCGGGATGCGTCAGGCCCTCGACCTCGCGAAGCAACCAACAGGCCCGCTGGCGGTACGGCAGCTCCGACAGCGCGACGCCCAGCTCGGTCATGAAGCTGTCGGCCTCGACATCGGCCTCGGGATTGCTGCCCGCGCCGGTGCTCTTGCGCTCGAACAACCAATCCTCGGCGGGTGGAACGCTGCGCTTGCGGCGATGGTCGATCACCTTGTGCGAGACCAACGAGAACAACCATGTTCGCAGAGCCGAGTCCCCACGGAAATTGTCGAGGCCCTTCCACGCTGCCACAAAAGCGTCCTGCACCACCTCCTCGGCGGCACCTTGATCGGACAGCATGTTGCGCGCATAGCGGAACATCTCCGGGCCGTAGCGCCGGACGATCTCCTCGAACGCATCGGTCTCGCCCAGCGCCGCGGCGCCGACGAGAACGCGGTCCGACGCGTCAACCCACTCCATCGGGCCCCCAGTTCGCTTCATCGTGGTCATCGATCACGCAAGTCTTTCGATACCGGTTTACCAGTGGACGTAATCTATGACGTAGGTCACTTTATTTGGACGTGCGTTTCACCGATCGAGCTACGACCAACTCCTGTCACACACTCTGCACCGAAGACACACAACGAAGAGAGGCATTCATGAGCTCCACGACGGACACCAAGGCAACCGTATCCGCAGCAGGCGAAGGAAAGACCGACATCACCACCAAGTCGGACTCCGTGCTCGTCAGCTCGCAGGGCCGCACCACCATTGCCGATACCGTCGTCTCCAAGATCGCCGGCATCGCCACCCGTGAGGTCCAGGGAGTGCACGCCGTCGGCGGCGGAGCCAGCCGCGCAATCGGCGCTCTCCGCGAGCGCATCCCCGGTGCCCGCGTCAACCAGTCGCAGGGCGTGTCGGTCGAGGTCGGCGAGCGTCAGGCAGCGGTCGACATCGACATCGTCGCCGACTACGGCGTTTCCATCGCAGACCTCGCAGCGGGCATCCGTCGCAACGTCATCAACGCCGTCGAGCGCATGACCGGCCTCGAGGTCACCGAGGTCAACATCGTCGTTCACGACATCTACCTCGACGACGGCTCGGACGACGAAGACACCACCAGCGAGCCCGCCACCACCCGAGTGCAGTGACCGACCCGCACATGACGGAACGTGACAGGTCCGAGGACATCGCCGACGCCGTACTGGCGATCGACGGTGTCGTCGGGCTGCACGGCGGCATGTTCGGTGAGGCCGCTACGTATCTGCCCGGGCGTCGTATCGCCGGCATCCGAATCGGTGAGGACGGGACCGAGGTCCACGTATCGCTGGAGTTCGGAGTCGCAGTCCGCGAGACGGCCGATGCAGTACGACGCACAGTGGCGACGATGGTCGACGGGCCCGTGCACGTCACCGTCGAGGACATTGTGCGAGTCTGACCAGGTGAACCAGCACGCAGCGCACGACCGAGCCGCCGAGTACAAGGCGGCTCGGCGCGCTGTGGCACGCGAACACCACCCCGACATCGGCGGCGACCCGGCCCGGTACATGGCCGCACTCGCAGATGTCGACCGAAGATTCGCGGTGCTGCCCTCGGCCCCTGTCAACGCAGCGAGCACACCGACGGCATTCCGTGCGTCCTCGATTCCGTCCCCGCTACGCACACTTCCCAAGCGGATCGCTCGTATCCGCAAACGCGTCACCAGGCGCAACTACTTCGAACTCTGAGTGGAGATCAAGACCATGACCACTGCAACCATCGGTTTGTTCGTGGGACTTCTGCTGGCCATCGCCGCAGCGGCAGGCGGCTTCACCGGCTTCCTCATCGCCATCGTTCTCGGCGGCCTCGGATTCTTCGTCGGCCGCTACATCGACGGCGAACTGGACCTGAACTCGATCATGCGTGGTCGCGGTCGTGACTGAGACAGCTGCGACCGACACCCCCGAGGACGCCGGCGAACGCGGATCACTGGAGATCAAGCACAAGGCCGTCGAGCGCCTGGCAGTACTCGCTGCCCGCAGCACCGACGCCGTTGCCGACCCTCAGCCGGGCCTGCGCGTCCTCGGTGGGCGTGACCTACCCAAGGCCGACGTGACGATCAACGGCTCCCGCGTTCGCGCCCAGGTCGCGGTGGCGGTCACCTGGCCATCGCCGCTGGCGAAGGTGGCCGCTGACGTTCGTGCCGCCGTGGCCCGGGATCTGTCCGAGCTGGGCATCTACACCGTCGATCGAGTCGACGTCACCGTCCAATGCGTACCCGCCGAAGCCACCGTCGAAGAAGGGAGAGTGCAATGACCGCGAAAGCGACGAAGAAGCCGGTAGCCAACCCCGCCGCCGCCGTACCCGCAATCCTGTTCGCACTCGTCCTCATCGGAGCCGGTGTGGTCCTCGGCCGAGAAGCGTTGCTGAACCTGGGTGCCATCGACGGCCCCGAGTGGGTCGGCCCCGCTGCCACGAACCTGGACGGGCTCACCGCGCAGAGTTGGATGCTGCCGGCCGGGATTGCCGCCGTCGTCGTCGGATTCATCCTCGTCTTACTCGCCGTCAAGCCACGCCGGCGGACCCACCGTGCCCTCACCGAGCAGGACGTCTGGCTCCGCAAGGGTGACGTCGCCGCTGTTGCTCGCACCGCCGCTCTCGACAACGCCGGAGTCGACTCCGCGACGGCCAAGGCCGGCAACAAGAAGGTCACCGTCGCCGCGTCGACCGTGACGGGCACCGACACCGCAGCGCTGAAATCGTCGATCGCCACCTCCGTCGAAGACGCTCTCCGCCCACTCGCGCCGGCACCGAAAGTCCGCACGCGAGTGCGAACGACAGGACAACCATCGTGAAACGCGCAACTGCCTCGGTCGACCGAACCAGCACAGCGGTCGTCGGACTCGCACTGATCGCCCTCGGCGGCGGAGCAATCGCGTGGGAACGTGGCCAGTTCCCGGGCCGCGAGCGCATCGATGCCGCGTTCGTCGACCCCACCGTCGACGCCGGCTGGTGGCCCTGGGCTCTCGGAGCAGCCGCGATCGTTCTCGTACTTCTCGGATTGTGGTGGCTGCTCGCGCACCTGCCCCGCCGTTCGGTCGGCACCGTCGCGTTTTCGTCCACTGCAGACTCGGATGTCGACGGCAGGCTCAGTGTCGATCTGACCACCGCCGCCAAGAGTGCTGCCAAGTCCCTGGCAGCCCACGAGGGCGTCGTGTCTGCACACGGCCGATCGGTGTCGGACCGCGGTCAGCGAGTCGTCGAGATCACCGCGACCATCGACCCGGCCGTGACGACACTCGACAAGGTCTCCGCGGTCGCGGCACAGACGCGCAACGACATCGTGACGTCACTGGACGGTACTCCCGCCGCAGTGCGAATCCTGTTGCAGTGCGGAAAGTCTCGAAAGCAGTCCGTTCGCGTGAGCTGACTTCCGCTCGAACGCTCAGGAGAACTCGATCTCCCCGATCAGGCCGTGATGGTCCGATCCGGGGAGATCGATTCTTTCCAGCGACCGCGCATGGCCGGAGTTGGTGAGGATGTGGTCGATCCCGACGACAGCGGGCGTGCCCTTGTCCGTGGGATAGGTCGGGATCAGGCCCTTGCCCAATTGCGCTGCGGCGTCCGAGTATCCGACGTCGAGCAGGTTGCGGAACTTCTTGTGCGAGTACGTGGTGTTGAAGTCCCCGCTGACGATCACCCGGCCGGTGCCTGCCACCGCCTCCAAATCGTTTCGCAGCGTGTCCAATTCAGCGGTCCAGATGTCCGCCGGGGTGATGTAGGCGGGACCGGGATGCACGGCCAGCAGCGTGACCGGCTCGGAACCGGGGACCTCGACCTCGGTGGCGAGATTGACCGGGCCGTATC
>NZ_LVCU01000178.1:0-1419 GCF_001647185.1 Rhodococcus sp. EPR-147 | reverse complement strand
GACCACCGACGCGTCGGTCAGTTCCTGGATCGTGACGACATCGACGGCACTGTCGCGGGCCTGACCGACCACGGCATTGGGATCGGCCAGCCCGACCATCAGATTCGCCTGCATGACGCGCAACCGCACGCCCTCGCTGCCCGTCGCGTCCTCGGGTGCCGCGTCCGCCACGTAGAGCGGTGCGTAGGCCACTGCGCCTGCAGCGAGAACCAGGGCGGAGACTCCCGCCAGAACCCAGCGCCGACCGATCAACGCCACCAGGGCACCGACCACCACGGCGATGAACATCAACGGAACGAACGACGCGAGCGCGATCAGAACGTTGACCCGGGTGTCGGTGTAGTAGACGCCCAGTGCCACGAGCCCGGTGGCGATGCCCAGAATGGCGATCGAGCCGGTGAGTATTCGTATCCAGGTTCGCCGCATCCGCCCTAGAGTAGCTACGCTCGCACGCCGCCGACCAACGCTCGGATGGTCGTCCAGGTCATCGACAACAAACCGCGAACCGCCGCGAACGAGAACGCAATGGACCACACCGTTCGTGTCGACGGTTCTTCGACCGGCACTCCGGCGAATCGATCGGACAACCAGTCCAAGGTCAGCGGCGCACCGATCGGGTGCAGCGACAGGTGTTCGCTCAGCCGATCCCGCAGATAGGTCACGTGGGCTCCGGCCTCGATGTACCGATCCACCTGTCCGTCGACGTCGTCGACGGCGATGATCTGATCGTGCACCGATTGAATGACCAGCAGCGGTGCCGTCGGCGCGGTGCGCCCGGGCTGAATATCCAGGAACACCTGCACGATCTCGGGCAGTGCCAACAGATCGGCCAGCGGAACGTCGATGTAGTGGTCCAGGTCGTGCCTGGCCAGTTTGGTCACGGCGCGCACTGTCGTCATCGACTCCACGGAATCGAGAATGCGCATTCCGTCCTCGTTGACGTGCTGACGGATCACCCGATCGAGCTCGGGGTAGGTTCGCCGCAGGCCGGCCACCACCAGTGTCGGCAATGCTGCGTGCAGCGTCGCGTTGAGCCGGGTGAACGCCGAACCCGGATCTCCGACGGGGGAGCCGAGCGCGGCACCGACCAGCTCGATCTCCGGTGCGTATTCCGGTGCCATCTCCGCTGCCCAGGATGTTGCGAGCCCGCCGCCCGAGTAGCCCCACAGCGCGACCGGCGTGCTCTCGTTCAATTCGAGCGGCTCGAACGACAACGCCGCGCGGATGGCGTCGAGCGTGCAGAAACCGGGTTCCTGCGGCGAACCCCAGTGGCCGTCGGGTCCCTCGTGATCCGGGATCGAGATGGTCCACCCTCGGCGCAGGGCGTGCAGTACCAGCAGGAACTCGAACTGTGGGACCGCGCCGAAAGCCCGCGAGCCACGCCGAAGCGCGTAGGACGGGAAGCACGAGGACGCGACG
>NZ_LVCU01000177.1:0-7832 GCF_001647185.1 Rhodococcus sp. EPR-147 | reverse complement strand
ACCGAGATCAGCGGTGCGATAGAGCAGCTGCCACGCATCGACTCGCTGGCGCACACGACCGAACATCGCGACCTCAACCGGCCGCACCTTGAGAATCGTCCCCGGTGGAGCCGCTTCGTACCCATCGGGCGCGGCGTAGAAGGGGTCGTCCTCCGGCCTGGTCGCGTCGCTCCGGCTCGGTGCTCGTTCCACCGGCCAGGGCTGTTCGTCTTCTATCGATCTGTCGACGCTCATGTCCCACCGCTTCTTGTCCGAGTCTCGCCGTCACACTAACTTGCCCTCAACGACCCCATTTCATGCAGCCTGCTGCCAATTGGTGATCAGGACATCGGTCGCGTAGCTGAGGTCGAGGCCCTCCCCACCCCAGTTCGGGATTATGGCGTCGGGCGCGATGCCTTTGTGTCGCCGCCGGAGTTCGTCCGCGTCGCCGGACATCGTCGGTGCGTGAATCATCTCGATTCCCGAAGGATGGTGAAACGAGAAGCGTTGATCGTCGAGGGCTTCGATGAAGAAGTACCCGTCGTGCAGCGCTCGATGGTGTTCGCCGCACAGCAGGACCAGGTTGTCGAGCGTGGTCTTGCCTCCCCGTGAGCGGTAGGTGACGTGATGGGCATGCAGAAATCGAGTGCGCCCACATCCGGGCACCGTGCAGCATCGATCTCGAATGATTAACTGCCGCAACACCTGAGCCAACGTTTCGTCGTCCAGACCCGGGCCGTCGTCGAAATGGGCATGATCGTGACTCGCTTCGTCGATGCCGCCGAGGTGGACCAACACTTCCGCCGCCGGTGAGACAACCGGTGAATCCATTCCGGCACAGACCATCTCGGCCATGGCAATCATCGCCGGCACCGGGTTGGACGGTGCCGGAGCCGCCCGGTCACCCTCGGATTCGCCCTCGGTTCGGGTGCGCTCGTACTCCGCCCTGGTCAATGCAGCCAGAAACCGCTTGCCATCCTCGGGCCGAAAACGCGCCGTCAGCACGAGCGAGCCGTCGTCCTCGTCCCAGCGCCACCGCCCCACGGACGGATCGGCATCGACTCCGTTTCCCCTGGTCGGACGCATCGCTTTCTTCAGGCCACGGCACAGACGCTCGATGTGGGCGGCGGGTGCATCGAGCGCCTTCTGCAGCAGCGACGCCTCGTTGTCGACCGTGGCCACCCTCGTCATCGCCCGAACCTTGGAGTACGAGACCGTGCCGCTCAGGTACGCCGAGGTGATCAGCGGCAACTCCCGCATCGCCTTGGCCACCCGCACCTGCTCACGAGCCGTGTGCAGGTCGACTCCCGCACGCCACGACAACCAAGGCGCACAGGATCGCACTTCCCATCCCGCCCATCCGCGTCGAGCATCGAACTCACCCACCAGAATCAGATACTGCGCTGACGCGGCAGCGATCTGACCGGCCAGAGCGCAGAGCTCGGTCTCGATTTCTCTCGTCTCGATCCGGCCCGCCTCGGATCCTGCTTCTTACATGTCGCTCATGAACGCCCCCATTCATCGAATGCATGTTCGACGAAGCGTACGACGCGGTACCGACAAGAACTTCTCGACGAGGTCCGACGCGTCCCCGCGGGGACGTTCAGAGCTTGCTTTCTCGCTGTCCGGCCCGATACTGACACCGGATGCTGGTTCCGAGCGGAGGGCGGTAGGCGCACGTGAGCGACGACCCGCCGGTACCCGAGCAGGCCACGAGGCATCCGGCATCGACTGGGCAGCGAATGCACTACATGGCCGACGTCCGCAATCCTCTCGCGCGCTTTCGCAGTCCGCTGCGCAGCACGTGGCTGACGTCGCTGTTCGGTGCGGTACTGCTCGTCGCGCTGCCGATCATCACGGTGACGGGGCTGCTTTCGTACAGCGCCTACGGACCGCAGTTCGGCCAGGCCAGACCCGGAGCCGTCGGGTGGCTGCGGTTGCCGTACTTCGACTGGCCCACCAACCCTGCCTGGCTGTACCAACTCACCCAGGGCCTGCACGTCGGGCTCGGGCTGATCATCGTGCCGCTCGTCATCGCCAAACTGTGGTCGGTGATGCCCAAGCTGGTCGAACTACCACCGGTCCGATCGCCGGCACATGCGCTCGAACGACTGTCGCTGTTGGCACTGGTCGGTGGCCTGCTGTTCGAGATCGTCACCGGCGTTCTCAACATCCAGTACGACTACGTGTTCGGTTTCGACTTCTACGCCGCTCACTACTTCGGTGCCTGGGTGTTCATCTCCGGATTTCTCGTGCACCTCGGCCTCAAGGTTCCGCTGATGTGGCGCACCCTGAGGTCCGAGTCTCTGATGGACGTGTTGCGGGCTCGCAACGACGCTCCGGACCAGCAGAGCGACGACAGCCCCCCGTCGACCATGAGTCGACGCGGAGCCATCGGATTGGTCGCTGCCGGAATGGGTTTCGTCGCGATGTTGACCGTCGGCCAGACGCTCGGAGGAGTGCTGCGCAAGGCTGCGATTCTGCTGCCTCGCGGACGCTCGTACGGTGACGGCCCCAACGACTTCCAGATCAACCGAACCGCCGAAGCTGCGGGGATCACCGAGGCGCAGACCGGGCCCGACTGGCAACTGACGATCAGCAGCGCAGCCGACGACGCCGTCCCGGTGGTGCTGTCTCGGGGCAGGCTACTGTCGATGCCGCAGCGCACTGCCGAACTTCCGATCGCGTGCGTCGAAGGATGGTCGACCACGCAGACGTGGACCGGTGTCCCGTTGGCCGAACTCGCCGCGCTGGCAGGCGTACCCGCACCGCGATCGGCCGAGGTCACTTCGCTCGAGCAGAACGGCGCATTCACGCGTGCGGTACTACAGGGAAATCAAGCGAGCCATCCGGATTCGTTGCTCGCGTTGCAAGTCAACGGCGTGGATCTCTCGCTCGATCACGGATTTCCTGCGCGCGTGATCGTGCCTGCGCTGCCGGGCGTCCACAACACCAAATGGGTTGCCACCATCGTGTTCCGTTCGTGACTTCCGGCTGTGCGCTTTTCAAACCTCCGTGAATGGTAAAGAATCTTTCTTCGGTGGCCCGTGGGGCTGCCGACGAGGGTGTGTTCTCTCGCCTCGATGAGTTCCGAAGGTCATGCCACGATGCTTGCTTTCTCCAGAGGCCTCCTCGCCGCAGGTGCAGCGCTCACGCTGCTGTTCGCCGCAGGATGCTCGTCGTCCGAATCGGGCAATGCCGTTGCCGCAGACACCACCACCTCGTCCTCCACGTCCGCCGCGGCCGGCACCACCGATGACGTATCCGGCCAGGAAGGCATCGACGCCGGCGGCTCCACCGACATCGATGTCGAGATCGGTCAATGCGTCCAACTCGGCGGAACGATGACGGCCGCCACCATCGAGAACGCCGAATGCGGCAGCATGGAATCGAACTACAAGGTCATCGCCAAGGCCGAGCAGAACGAGCAGTGCCCCACCGACGTGAATCAGACCTACTACGAGACACTCGACGGTGTGGAGCAGGGGGCACTGTGCCTCGACGTCGACTGGGTCGTCGACGGCTGCATGAGCGTGCCCACCGTCGGTATGGATGAGCCCTCACGAGTCGACTGCAACGACCCCACCGCGACCGACGTCGAACAGGTCAACGAGATCAAGACCGGTACCGCCGATCCCAACGAATGCCCCGAGGGTGGATTCGCCTACGATTCAAGGCAATTCGTCGTCTGCACCACGACGATCTCCTAGTCGCGCTGCGCCGTCACCATCTGCGTGACGTAGCGGTAATCCACGTAGCTGTGGCGGGCGATGGCCGCGTGTACTGCGCCCAGGACCTCGCCGCGGCGCACGTCGTCCAGGGCGAGATGGCTCGAGTACGTGGCGGCCATGGCGCAGAATTCGTCTGCGGAGTAGCGCTGAACCCATTCGTATGTCGAGGTCGTCCACGGACCGAAGCCGGCAGCGCAGGGCACGTTCGACTCCGGTTGCGCACCGAGAGAACGCACCAACAGGTGGGCCACTGCCGGCTCGGTTGCGTCGTAGGCCGCCCTGACCGCTTCCCATGCCGGGCCCTCGAGGTCGCCCGGCATGTTCCACCACAACCGAAGGGCACCGCCGGGGACCAACGCGCGGGCCGCCACCGCAGCTCCTTGCCCGTGGTTCACCCAATGCCAGGATTGGGCGGCCACCACTACATCGAACGCCGCTGCCGGGACTGCACAATCCTCGAACCGTGACACCTGCACTTCGACGTCGCGGTTCTCGGTGCGCCGCCGAACCAGCTCTGCCATAGCCGGATCCGGTTCCACCGCAACAACGGACGCGCCGAGTTCAGCCAAGGCAACGGTGGCTTTACCGGTACCTGCTCCCGCCTCGAGCACTCGCAGCCCGTCCCCGGTCACGATGTCCGCGTACAACTCGGCGGGGTAGCCGGGACGGGCCCGGTCGTAATTCTCGGCAACCTTGCCGAAGCTCAGTGCACGCGATGACTGCTGTCCGTCGGTCACCGTATCGACGGTACCGAGCGCTGACTTGCCAGGAACCGTACGTTTCGTAAAGAGTGAGACAGGTCACTGAGCAACCCCCGGCGCACGAGGAGAATCGATGACCGAGACCACTGCACCTCCGAAATGGAAGGTGGTCGGCCCCGGACTCGTGGTGGCCGCAACCGGCATCGGGGCTGCCGACCTCGTCGCGACTCTGGTGGCCGGCTCGCGCTACGGCTACGCATTGCTCTGGGTCATCATCGTCGGCGTCGTCATGAAAGTCGTTCTGGTGGAGGGTGCCGGCCGCTACACGTTGGCGTCGGGCAACACGATCTTTCAGGGCTGGCGTTCGCTGGGTAAGTGGACGACGGTCTATTTCGCGCCGTACATCGTGATCTGGGGATTCGTCTACGGTGCTGCGGCGATGTCGTCGAGCGCGTTGCCGATCGTCGCGCTGTTCCCGGCCCTGGATCTGAAGGTTGTCGCCATCGCGTCCGGGCTCCTCGGGTTCGCGTTGATCTGGCTCGGTAGCTACGGGTTCTTCGAGAAGATCATCACCGTCTTCGTGGGCATCATGTTCGTGACCGTGATCGGCGCTGCGGTAGTGGCGGTTCCGAACGTTCCCGCCATCGTCAAAGGCATCGTCCCCACCATTCCCGACGGCTCCATCGTGTACGTCCTCGGTCTCGCAGGTGGCGTCGGCGGCACCATCACGCTCGCCGCATACGGCTACTGGCTGCGCGAGAAGGGCTGGATCACACCGAAATTCATGCGCGTCATGCGCATCGACAATTCGATGGCCTACGTCATCTCCGGCATCTTCGTCCTCGCCATGCTCATCGTCGGTGCCGAACTGCTGTACTCGTCGCAGATCGCGATCTCCACCGGCGATCAGGGCCTGATTCAACTCTCCGACGTGCTCGCCGAGCGCTACGGCACGGTGTTCGGGTACGTGTTCCTCATCGGATTCTGGTCGGCGTCGTTCTCGTCGCTGATCGGGGTGTGGAACGGTGTGAGCCTGATGTTCGCGGACTTCGTCGGCAATCTGAAGGGGCTCGAACAGGGCCACCCCGAAACACGCGTGGGCGGTAAGTACTTCCGCTGGTACGTCGCATGGTTGACGTTCCCGCCGATGGCGCTGCTGTGGCTGGACCAACCGATCGGGCTCGTGCTCGCGTACGGCGTCCTCGGGGCGGTGTTCATGCCGTTCCTGGCGGTGACACTGTTGATTCTGCTCAACAGCGATCGGGTGCCACAGCAATGGCGCAACGGCTGGTTCACCAACCTCACGCTGGGTATCTGCGCATTCCTGTTCGCGTGGCTCGCCGTCGACCAGGTCTTGGACGCACTCGACAAGTACGTGTACTAGTCGGCCGCCTCCAGGCGGGCGCGTAGCGTCGACTCCGTGTGCTTGATCGCCTGACCCACAACGGGTTCGACCACAGCGCCGAGCACCTTGCCTGCAATTCCGCCGGGAAGGCTGTAGCGGAACACCACATCCAGACGGGTACCGCCGTCTGCCGTGTCGGAGAACGACCACGTGGACGAGTTGGACAGGCCCTCGACCGATTCGAGCGTGAGCCTCTCGTTGTGGACCCATTCGGTCACGTGCACAACGGAGGTGAGAGCCTTCGGACCGATCTGCATCGTCGCGTCGTACGTGGCTCCGAGACCGGACAGGATGTCGCTCCTCGGCTCGAACCGGGTGATGCCGAACATCCACTGCGGGACGTTTCTGAAGTCGTCCATGTAGGCGAATGCCGCATCACGACTGGTCGATGCCACGGCCGAACGATTGATTTCACGCACTCGTGCACCTTAGTACATGCTACGGCGTGTTACGCATACTTTGGCGGTCCGTTTCAGCGGCGCACGTACCCCGCCTGCATATCCACCACGTTGACCAATTCCGAACCGCGGACGTACCGCTGCAGGTTGTCCTCGAACAGCGCCCACAGACGCTCCGCGAAATCGTCGGAGTCGCCCGCCAGATGCGCGGTCAGGATGACGTTGTCCATGTCCCACAGCGGGCTCGTGTCCGGCAACGGTTCGACCTCGAACACGTCCAACACGGCCCACCCGATCTCTCCGGATCCCAGGACATCGCACAGGGCCCGCTCGTCGACGACGGGACCGCGGGCGATGTTGACCAGGCCTGCATCGGAACGCATGGCCCCCAGCACCGCCGCGTCGACGAGTCCGCGCGAGGCATCGGTCAGCGGTGTCGCCAGCACGATCACGTCGTATTCGCCTGCATACGAGGGCAATTCTCGAAAGTTTCGGATCCGCGAGAACTCCGAATCGCCCGGTCGCTCGGACGTTGCCGCGGCCTCGACGCGCATACCGAGCGCGCCGAGTACGCGGCCGATCTCGCGTCCGATCGAACCGGGACCGACGACGAGGGCGGCGCGACCGTGAATTCCGCCGGCAACTCTGTGTTCCCACACCCGCTCGCGCTGCCGAGCAAGCGCCCGGGGCAACTTCTTGACCGACGCCAGAATGCCGGCTGCGACGTACTCGGCGATGGCCCGGTCGAGGATGCCACCGGAATTGGTCAGCGTCCACGGACTCTCGCGCAGAACCGGGTCCAGCAGTCTGTCGACTCCGGCACTCGACGCGTGGATCCAGCGAAGATTCTCGGCATCGGGCCACACGCCCCGCAGATCGGCAGTCTCGAAGGTCCGAAACAGCAGCACCTCGGCCCACGACACCGCGTCGGCGAGTTCGTCCATCAGGCAGCTTCGGAACTCGACTCCATCGATCCCGGGGAAGGACATCCGGTCCGAACCGCTCTCGACCACAAGCACGTTCACCACAGAACTCGCCACCTCCGTACCATGGCACCGTGCTCACCGTGGAACCCGCAACTGCCGCCGACGCGGCAACGATACTCGGCCTCAGGCACGCAGCCGAGGACTGGCTCTCGGATCGAAGGATCGATCAGTGGACGCCACGCGAGGTGCCCCTCGGCACTGTCGCAGCGCAGATCGAGGCAGGAGAGTTCTACATCGCCCGAAGCGATCCCGGCGGCCCGATAGTCGGAGCACTGCGCTTGATCGGATCCGACCCGATCATCTGGTCCGAGCACGACGAACTGGCCTGCTACGTACACGGATTGGTGATCGACAGAAGCGAGGCCGGTACCGGCCTCGGCGCGTCGCTGCTCGAGTGGGCGTCGGAGCAGACTCGCCGGGAAGGACGCTCGCTGCTGCGTCTGGACTGCGCCGAGACCAACGGCGCGTTGCGCAGCTACTACCTCGATCAGGGTTTCCGCTACGTCGGCCGCCGCGAGTTCGCCGAGGGCAGTGCATGGTTCAGCGTTGCCCTGTTCGAGAAGTCGACCGATCGGTAGTGTCTCGCCCATGGGCGAGAACCGAGATCGTATGTTGCGTGGAGAGCTGTACCG
>NZ_LVCU01000176.1:0-9005 GCF_001647185.1 Rhodococcus sp. EPR-147 | reverse complement strand
TCTTCCCATCGTCATCGGGAACAACGTCTGGCTGGGCGGCGGAGTCATCGTGTGCCCGGGCGTCACGATCGGCGACAACTCGGTGATCGGTGCAGGCAGCGTCGTCACCCGGGACGTGCCGTCGCACACCTTCGCTGCCGGAAACCCGTGTCGGACCATTCGCGCCCTACCGTGAGATCACCTCGTGCAAGATCTCGTCGGAGTCACCGACGAGCGTGTCGACGGCCATCCGGGCGCCCCACCAGATGCCCAGCCATCCGATAGCCGCGGCCACGGGAACGGACAGGTACGCGAACGCACCGGGCAGGAGCAGTGCCAGCAGCAGACCGGGCACCACCGACACTCCGAGTACGACCATCGACAGCAAGATCAATGCGAACGAACCTCCGTTGAACGACCCTCGGGTGTTCAGCGAAAAGGCCTTGGTGGGTTCGGGGACCGGGTAGGCGGCACGGACCGAGATCACGACGATGAGCCCGGCACTGACGCCGAGCATCGACAGCGTCACCGAGATGGGGACCGCCAACCGGTCGAGTCCGAGGTCGCCGAACACTCGGACCACCGTCGTCGACACGATCGCGAACGGTGCCGCAACCATCAGCCACGCGATCTGCCGACCACGGACGTCGTCGCGCAGAGCCTGCGGAATCATCACCAGATGCCACATCGAACCGCCGTCGAGGCCGTACAGATTCGACCCCGCGCCCATCGCCAAGTAGATCACCATCCACGCACCCCACGCCGCGCTGAACGGAATCGAGTCGGTCAGCAACGGGCCGACGCCTCCGAGCACCGTGAAGATCAGCACCGACAGCAACTGGCTTCGACGACGCACGTCGCCGCCCCACAGGGACAACTCCCGCATCACCACCGCGCCGACACGGGTAGCGCGCCAGCCGGTGTCGCTGTTGCGGCCGTTCGTTGCCGTCTGCTTCCGCGACGCGCCGTACGAGGCGGACACCCGCCCCTCGAAGAGCCGCAGCACAAGTCGCTGCCACGCCCACACCACTGCGACGTCGAGCAGCAGCAGGCCGGCCACTGCGCCGATCGCGAGAGGCCAGTTGCCGTCGAGCGCAGCGTCGACTCCGGTGATTCCCCAGCTGAACGGAATCGAATGTGCCAGCGTCAGAGGCCATGTCACTTCGCCCGACAGCACCCGAGAGAAGTTCTGGGTGATGGGGAACTGCAGGAAGTACAGGCCGCCGAACACCGCACCGAACGCCAGCAGAGCGAGCTCTCGACTACGCCGACTCTTCAGTAGCTGAGACATCGCCACGGTGACCACCCTGGACAGCGTCACGAAGAGTACGACGGTCGCAGGCCAGGCCACCAGGGCAAGCGGAAGTGCTGCGAGAGAACGGGACACGGCGTAGATCGGGATCGACGCGGTCGCGATGGCCGTCAACGGCACCAGCATCCCGTACGCCGAGGTGGCCAACAGGGCATGCGCCAGGCGTGAAGGTTTCACCGACAGCATCTGGAAGTGGCGGGGCTGGATGTTGTCGTCGGAGATCCCCGAGAGCACCGGGAACAGCACCCAGCTCAGACCGATCAGTGTCAGCCCGAGGCTCACGGTGCCGCCGACCAACACCTGCGAGGCTCCACTGCGCGCAGACAACACACAAGCCAATACCGCGAAGACCAGCCCCAGCAACCCGAACACGCTTTTCACCACTGCTTGGCCGCCCCTGAATTGCCTGCGGTAGAGCGTGATTCGCATCTGCAGGACGGTTCGACCGAGAGACGTCCCGAGCGCATCCAGGACAGGCCGTCGGGGTTCTGCTCGCGAGTACCGACCAGGCGAACGAAGGCATCGTCCAGACTTCCGCCGTTGCGGACCTCGTCCACCGTTCCCGCAGCCACGACTCGGCCACCGGTGATGACGCCGACGTGGGTGCAGAGCTGCTCGACGAGCGCCATCACGTGACTCGACAGGATCACCGACCCGCCGGAGCGAACGAACTGGACCAGAATGGTGCGAATGATGGTGGAGGAGATTGGGTCGACCGCCTCGAAGGGCTCGTCCAGCACCAACAGCCGGGGGCCGTGCAGCAGCGCCGAGGCCAGTCCGATCTTCTTGGTCATACCCGCCGAGTAGTCGGCGATGACGGTTCCCCCGGCGTCGGCAAGATCCAACGCGTCCAACAGCTCGTCCCGACGCTGCGCAATCACGTCCTCGGGCATCGCGCGCAGTCGTCCGAAGTAGGTCAGAAGCTCGTGGCCGGTGAACTGGGATGGCAGAGCGAGCCCGTCGGGCAGTACTCCGAGTAGCTCCTTCGCGGCGATGGGGTCGGCCCAGACGTCTCGTCCGAACACCAGACTTCGGCCGTACTGTGGCCTGAGCAGACCGACCGCCATGGACAGACACGTCGTCTTGCCTGCGCCGTTGGGGCCGACGAGTCCGAACATCGAACCGGGTGGAACCATCAGCGACAGGTCGTCGACTGCAACTTTGGGGCCGAAAGCCATACAGAGGTGCTCGATCAGCAGGGCAGCAGAATTCGTTTGCACGGGTAACAGACTAACCGGTATGGGACGGTTCGTCATCCGGTACCGATCAGCCGTCCCGGTACCATCTGGGCATGAATCGCACGGCAGTGGTCACCGGAGCTTCGTCGGGTATCGGACGCGCGGTTGCGCAGGCGCTCCTCGCTCGGGGGTACCGGGTGATCGGCACCTCCCGCAATCCGGACTCGATGACCGATGCGCAACGGGCCACCGGCGTCGAGTATCGCGCTCTCGACCTCACCGATGCCGAGTCGATCCGGAACTTCGTCGCCGATCTCGGAGTCGTCGACGTGTTGGTCAACAACGCCGGTGAGAGTCAGTCCGGGCCGTTCGAGGAGCTGCCGACCGATGCCATCGAGCGATTGTTCCAGTTGAACGTCTTCGGTGCAGTGACGCTGTCCCAGGGCGTCATTCCCGGTATGCGCGAGCGTGGATACGGCCGCATCGTGATGATCGGATCGATGCTGGCCAGCTTCCCGCTCGCCTACCGCTCGTCCTACGCGTCGACGAAGGCCGCCATCAAGGGCTTCTCCGATGCCGCGCGCCTGGAACTTTCACCCTTCGGGGTGTGGATGACCACCGTCGAGCCGGGCTCGATCAACACCGGAATCAGTGAGCGACGAACCAAGTACGTCGCACCGGATTCGGTCCACCGAGACGACTTCCACACCGCGATCTCGTCCCTGGACCGCAAGGAGGGAACCGGCATCTCCGCCGAGGACGTCGCGGAGGTGGTGTTGAAGGCCATCGAGTCCGACAAGCCGAAACCGTTGTACGCCAGAGGAAGCAACGCACCGATCGTGTTCATGGCGCGGCGATTGCTCCCGGCGACCTTCATGGAGAAGACAATCGCGAAGATGTTCGGCCTGAAGCGGTAGCCGACGTCACCCGGCGATCGCCGCGTGCATTTCCCAGACGATCACTTCGGCTCCGGTTGCGGTGCTCAGTTTCTGCCCGCCGCCTCCGGAAATCCGCACGGCGTCGCCCTCGGCGAGTACGCCGACACCTTCGAGCATCGCTTCGCCCTCGGCTACGAAGATGTGCACGAACGGCGTGTCGGGAACGTCGACCGGGGCTTGTCCTGGCTGCAGACGTGCAGCGTGCATCGCGGCGTACTTGTTCTTGATTCGGATCGCCGCGTGATCGGCGTGGCGCGCCATCCCTGACGCCACCGGAACCAAACCGCCACTGAGCAATTCGCCGTCGATCTCGAGCTGTTCGTAGCCCGGGGTGATGCCCTGTTCGTCGGGCACAACCCACATCTGGACGAATCGAACGGGATCGCCGTGCTTGCCCGAGTACGAGCCGGCGGTCTCACCGAGTCGCCACGAGTCGTTCTTCTCGGAGTGCAGGATTCCTGTGCCCGCACTCATGCGCTGCGCGAGACCGGGATAGATGACGCCGGAGTGGCCCATCGAATCCTGGTGCACCAGCGATCCTTGCAGTACCCAGGTCACGATCTCCATGTCACGGTGCGGGTGGGTGTCGAATCCCTGCCCGGGGGTGACGATGTCGTCGTTGTTGACCATCAAGACGCCGTGGTGGGTGTTGCCACGATCGAAGTGGTGGCCGAAGGAGAAAGAGTGCTTGGAGTCTAGCCAGCCGATCTTGGTCTTGAATCGCTCGTCGGCCCGCCGGACGTCGAGTGTGGTTGCTGCAGAGGTCATGTCATCGCCTCGAATCTCGAAGTATGGGGTCAGAGAACGTGCGAGCCGTACATCTCACCGAGTGGATCGGCGATCAGTTCGAGACGCGCACCGTCGGGGTCGCGGAAGTACAGCGAGACCTCGCTGTGTTCGATCAGTTCCACTCCGGCGTCGATCAGCTTGGTACGCAGGTGTTCCCACCTCGTGGGCTCGACGCTGATCGCCACGTGGTGGAGGCCGCCGAGCACCTCTGCATACGGTCCGACGTCGAGTCCGGGAAAGTCGAAGAACGCCAGCAGGTTGCTGTTGCCGATATCGAAGAAGAAGTGCGAGGAGCCCGGGTAGTCACGGTTCTCGATCAGTTCGGTGAGCGGGAACTCGAGAAGATCCTGGTAGAAGCGAACCGTTGCTTCGACGTCGCTGCTGACCAACGCGGTGTGATGCAGTCCCCGGGCCGACGACGCGGGCCGCTCGCCTGCAGGCTTCATGTGCTGGGCACGAATGCGGTCACGCTCGATGGTGTGCTGATCTGTCTCGGTCATCGCTCTACCCTTCGGTCAAGTAGTTGCTTCGTCAACTACTACGAACAGTACACCGAGTAGTTGCGTTGTCAACTAATATGGACCCATGGAATCCCCACGGTGGCTCAGCCAGGACGAACAGTCGGCCTGGCGCGCATACCTCGAAGCGACGCGGCTGCTGCTTCGCGATCTCGACAACCAGCTCACTCGCGACTCCGGTATCTCGTTCACCGACTTCGAGCTGCTGGTGGTGCTCTCCGAAGCGCCCGATCGCCGACGCCGCATGAGCGAACTCGCCGACGCCGTCACCACTACTCGAAGCGGCGTGACGAGGGCCATCAGCCGGTTGGTCGAGTGCGGTTGGGTTCGACGCGTCAAATGCGACGACGACAAGCGGGGCATGTCCGCCGAACTCACCGAGTCCGGCCTCAGCACCCTCGCCGAGGCCAGTCCAGGGCACGCCGCAGCGGTGCGGGAGAACATGTTCGACCTGGTGAACCCAGAGGATCTCGCGGCCCTCACCCGCACTTTCTCGGCAATGCGGAACCACGCGTCGTGACCCTCACCCACATTCCCGGCGAACAGCGGCATCACTGGTGGAACGAATGGCTCGACTCCAAACAGTCCTTCCCCGCCACCGGCAATTACGACCTGGCGGCGAACGCGCACGGGCTGCTGATGGTGCACAACGAGGACACCGTCTTTCCCGGGGAAGGCTTCGACTCGCACGAGCACCGGAACATGGAGATCCTCACGTGGGTACTCGAGGGCACGCTCGCGCACACCGATTCCGAGGGCCATTCCGGGCTGATCCGCCCCGGGCTGATTCAAAGAATGAGTGCGGGCACCGGCATTCGCCACACCGAACGCAATGCGTCGAGCCTGACCAGCCGCGACAAGCTACGCGTCGTACAGATGTGGATCCCGCCGGATGCCGACGGACGAGTGCCCTCGTACGACGAACTGGACATGCGCGACGAGTTGGCATCCGGCGAGCTGGTCTGTGTGGCATCGGGAATGCCGAGCAGAAGTGGAATACACATCGGCAATCGCTTCGCGGCACTGCACGTTGCGCGGCTCCGGCCGGGGCAATCCATCACCGTTCCCGACGCGCCGTTCGGTCACGTCTTCGTCGCCGACGGTTCAGCGATGTTCGAGGACATCGGCGAGCTCGCCCAGGGTGACGCGGTGCGACTGACCTCCACCGGCGGACACCGTGTGACAGCATCGACCGCGAGCGAAATCATGATCTGGGAAATGCACGCCACCTTCGCCTGAGGGAGTGTCGACCATGCCGACCGTCATCACCGACGATGCCGTCACCCTGAACTATCTGGACGAGGGCACGGGCCCGGCCGTGGTGCTCATTGCCGGTTTCTGCGCGCCCGCGACGACGTGGGTGCTGCAGCAGAAAGCGTTGGTGGACGCCGGATATCGCGTTCTGGCGCTCGATCGACGAGGACACGGTGCCTCGGAGGCACCGACCCACGGGGCGTCCATGGAGCGGCACGGACGCGACGTGGCGAGCTTCTTGTCCGAGGTGGGCGTCGACGAGGCCGTCTTGATCGGCGGCTCCATGGGGGCGAGCACCATCTGGTCGTACATCTCGCAATTCGGCACCGAGCACGTACGAGCCGTCGTATCGGTGGATCAGACGCCGAAGATGGTGAACACCTCCGACTGGAAGAACGGCTTCTACGGTCTCACCGAGGACAACCGAACGACGTTCTTCGACAACGGAATACCTGATACCGGACACGGCCTGCCCAAGTGGAAGTCCGTGCCGTCGCTCCTGAAGCTCGTGCTCGCGCTACATGCGGTTCCGAAGATGGCGTCGCCCGATACCCCGCCGATGCAGGCTCTGCTCGCAGACCACGCTGCCCGAGATTGGCGCGCGACCATCGCAGCAACGGATCGGCCGCACCTGATGGTCGCCGGGCGTGAGAGTCAGTTCTGGCCCGCTGCACACGCTTCCGAGTCCGTGGCAGGCAACTCACATGGCCGATCGGTAGTGCTGGACAAATGCGGCCACGCCGCGAACATGGACCGACCGAACGAATTCAACACGGCAATGCTGGAGTTCCTCGACTCGATCGAGTGAGGTCACGCGTGCGGGTGGCCGCCCAATGCCTCCGCGCACGCAACAAGATTGCGATGCAGCACTTCCCGCTCCTGCGCGGAGAGCGATTCGATCATGGTGCGTTCCACGTCTGCGACGGCGGCCGACGCTTGTCGTAGGCGTTCGATTCCCCGAGCCGTCACGTGCAGGCGTTGGTCTCGACCGGCACCTTCGATCTCCACCAAACCATCGCGCGTCAGCCCGGCCAGCAGCTGATGGGTTGCCTGCCGGCTGACGAACACCGCGCGGGCGAGCTCTGCGTTGGACAGCCCCGGCTTGTGTGCGAGGAGTTCGAGGCTCGAATACTGCGAGACCGTGATGTCGAGTTCGCGGAGGCGGTCGTCCATCGCCGAACGCAGTGCGGAGGTGGCCCGCTTGAGGGCGTAACCGATCGAGGTGTCGAGGTCCACTTGACTCATGTCAACATCTTGACATACGTTTGTATCGTCAAGTTCTTGACATACCAACGAAGGGATCCGACATGACCACCGCTACCGTTTCCGGACCGAGCTTCCTCTCCTTGCAAGTACGCGACCTCGCCGCCAGCGCAGACTTCTACGAAAGCCGACTCGGCCTGGTCCGCGCACCTCAGGCACCCCCCGGCGCGGTGGTGTTCACGACCTCGCCCATCCCGTTCGCCGTCCGAAACCCAGCCCCCGGAACCGATCTCGACAGCGGACAGGCGGGACTCGGAGTCGCGCTGTGGCTCGCCTGCGACGACGCCGAGGCACTGCACGAGTCACTGGTCGCCGCCGACGTGACAATCCTGGCAGCACCCTTCGACGGCCCCTTCGGTAAGACCTTCGTCCTCTCCGACCCGGACGGATACGCGGTGACCGTGCACAGCACCTAGTTCCGAAAGAATTATTGCGAAATATTTCTTTCGGGTTATGGTTGTCGTATGACCCCACCACCTCCGCATCGGACGCCACGGAAGCTGACGGACATGTCCGAGCTGAAGGCGCTGACGCATCCCATCCGGCTGCGACTGCTATATGCGTTGCGCGCCAACAAGTCGATGACAGCGACCCAGCTCGGCGATCTGGTGGACGAGTCACCCGCCTCGGTGAGCTATCACCTACGGAAACTCGCCGAGCACGGGTTCGTCAAGGAGGTCGAGAACGGATCGGACAAGCGTCAGCGCTGGTGGTCGGAGGCCAACGAGAACGGGTTCAGCTGGTCCGAGAACGACTTCGCCGACTCACCCGAGTCGTTGTCGGTTGCCAAGGCATCCATGGATTCATGGCTGGCACACCAATGGTCACGTCTGCACGACTTCGGCCGAACCTCGGAATCATGGGGCCAGGACTGGGTAAACGCGGCATTCAGCAGCGACGACGTTCTGCGGCTCACTGCGGAGGAAACGAAGACCATGGGCACGGAGATGCGCGCCGTTATCGACAAGTGGCGTCGACGTGGGGAAACCGCGACCTCGGGGGAGCGCGAACACGTCATGGTTCTGATGCACGGATTCCCCACGACACCATAGGAGCTGGCATGTATCCGTTCGATCCGCACACGTACCTGTTCATCGCCCGGCACGATCGCGAGTTGCATGTGCTTCGAGCCGAGCGCCGCAGACTGGCTGCCGCCCAGAAACGCCTGCGCCGCGACGAACTTCGCGTTCAGCGCGCATGGGACCAGTTGACGGCGTCGCTCGCCGATGTCTCCATGTCCGAGCGAAGGGTGCTCGAGCTGATTCATCGGTGAGGAATGCTGCCACTACTTCGCGGCAGCCCGCTTGGCGAGTACCTTCGAGATTCCCAGCTGCGCAGCAACGATGATGCCGCCCACGATCGCGCCGATGATCGCCGACGCGAGGGTGTTGACGATCCATGCCAGCACTCCGCCGATGCCGGCCACGCCGCGCACTGCGTCCTCGCCGTGGTGCACGAGTTCGTAGATCGGATGGAATCCGAGCTCGTCGATGCCGACGAGCAGGATGTGTCCACCGACCCACAGCATCGCTGCGGTACCGACGACCGAGAGCACCGACATCACCTTGGGCATGGCCTTGACCAGACCACGGCCGAACTTCTCGACGAACCCGGTGGACCCCTCGGCCAGTTTCAGACCGATGTCGTCCATCTTGACGATCAGCGCCACGACTCCGTAGACGACGATCGTGATGACCACGGCGACGACCGCCAGGATGATCAATCGACTCCAGAAGCCCTCTGCAGCAATGGTGTCCAGTGCGATGACCATGAT
>NZ_LVCU01000175.1:0-3699 GCF_001647185.1 Rhodococcus sp. EPR-147 | reverse complement strand
GTCGCCGTGGCCGAACAGTGCGCCCCAGATCTTGTGCGCCGCCTCGTAGCTGAGGTAGCAGCCGCCGAGCATCAGAATGGGCGTCAGCAACCACGGCACGAACTGGCTGAGCAGCAACGCGATCGGCAGGATGATCAGCAGCTTGTTCCGCAGCGAGCCCACGGCGATGCGTTTGATGATCGGCAGTTCGCGCTCGGCCGCGAGACCACGGACGTACTGCGGCGTCACGGCGGCGTCGTCGATCACGACACCGGCCGCCTTCGCCGTTGCCTTGCCGGTCGCTGCACCGACATCATCGATCGATGCAGCTGCCAGACGAGCCAGCGCTGCCACGTCGTCGAGCAGGGCTACCAGTCCGCCGGCCATCACAAACCTCCGCTTCGATACGAGAACACCGCTGGGCTCCTCATGATGCGAGCCCTTGGAACCCTACCGTCCGCAGGTGGTCTGTGATCGCCGTCCGGCCCGCCTGGGTTCTACGCGATCTTGCGCTCCTGCTCGGCCTCGACGACCTTTGCCGGCGGCAATCCGATGCTCGGGTCGTGTCCTCGGAAATTCTTCAGCCACCAGCTCCAGTCCTCGGGCACCAGCGAGAACGGGTCACCATGGCCGAGCTCGCGTGCAGCCCACACCGGCCAATGCGGGTTGGCCAGCGCCGGACGACCGAGCAACACCACGTCGATCTTGCCGTCGCGGATCACGGCGTCCGCATTTTCCGGAACGCCCAGATTCCAGCTGCACGTCACCGGGATATCCAGCTCACGCTTGACCCGCGCGGCCCGCTCGACCATGAACCCCATGTCGCCGAACGGCGGGTCCACCATGTCGTCGGTGTTGAAGCCGAGGCTGACATCGGCCATGTCCAGGCCGTGTTCCTTCATCCATCCGATGGCGATCATGGATTCGTCGAACTGAACCCCGTCGGGGTGGTGGTCGTCCGAGCCCAATCGCATGGTGAGCGGGTACTTCTCGGGCCACACCTCACGCACCGCGTCGAGTGCCTCGAGGTGGAACCGTGCCCGGTTCTCCAGGCTCCCGCCGTACTGGTCGGTGCGCTGGTTCGCCAGCGGGGAGAAGAAGCTGGCACCGAGATAACCATGGGCGTAGTGCATTTCGAGCCACTCGTATCCGGCTTCCGCAGCACGAACAGCTGCGTCGGCGTAGCTCTGATGGATCGCCTTGATCTCGGGCACGGTGAGTTCGTGGACGGGGAACGAGTGGTTGCCGCCGTAGGGAATCGCCGACGGCGCAACGCACTCCCATCCGTCGGGATGGTCTGCCGGAAGCTGGTGTCCGCCCTGCCACGGTGGCACTTCACTGCCCTTGCGTCCGGTGTGTCCCAGTTGAATCGCGGGGACCGAGCCCATCTGCTTGATCATCGCCGTCACGCGAGCGTGACCCTCGATCTGATCGTCGTCGTAGATCCCGGCGCATCCGGGAGTGGTGCGTCCGTCGGGCGTGATCGCAACCTGCTCCGGGAACACCATCCCGAAGCCGCCTGCCGCACGCGCACCGAGGTACATGAGGTGGAAGTCGTTCATCTTCCCGTCGACGGCGCGGTACATCGTCATCGGCGACATGGCGATGCGGTTTCGAAGCGTGACGCCTTTGAGCGTGAACGGACTGAAGAGATCGGGCATGGCAGTGGTCCTTTCCTCGGTAGAACCACCTCATCACCTGGCACGTTTCGACCGACTACACCGGTGGTGCAAATCGGTGACGGTTTTCTCACCGTCCAACTCACCCGAGTGTGAGGGCCGGTGTGCGGCTTCCTGTACGCACACCGGTCCACGGTCGATCTTCACTGCCGGTACGAGCTCATGAAGTTGCCCAGCCGCTCGAGCGCCGTTGCGAGATCGTCCACGTTGGGCAGGGTCACCAGTCGGAAGTGATCGGGCACATCCCAATTGAATGCGCGGCCGTGGCTGACCAAAATCTTCTCGGACTCGAGCAAGTCGAGTACGAACTTCTCGTCGTCGACGATGCCGAAGCGTTCGGTGTCGAGTTTGGGGAACATGTACAGCGCACCCGCTGCCTGCACGCAGCTGATTCCGTCGATGGAGTTGAGCATGCGATGCGCCAGATCACGCTGCGCGGTCAGCCTGCCCGCCGGCAGTAGGAGATCCTCGATCGACTGCCGACCGCCGAGCGCGGTCTGTATTGCATGTTGCGCCGGCACATTCGCACACATGCGCATATTGGACAGCAGGGTGATGCCCTCGATGAAACTCGCCGCGCGCCGACGCGGGCCCGTGATCGCCAGCCACCCGGCACGAAATCCACACACCCGGTACGCTTTCGACAGACCCGAATAGGTCAGGCACAGCACATCTTTCCCCGTCAGAGTGGCGAGATTGACCATCTCCGCACCGCCGTAGACGATTTTCTCGAAGATCTCGTCGGCCAGCAGAATCAGATCGTGCTTGCGGGCCAGATCGACAAATCGCTCCAGTGCCTCACGCGGATACACCGCTCCCGTGGGGTTGTTGGGATTGATCACCACGATCGCGCGGGTGCGGGGGGTGATCTTGGCTTCGAGGTCCTCGAAGTCCGGAGCCCAGTCCTGGCTTTCGTCGGCCAGATAGTGGACGGGTACGCCCCCGGCGAGAGCCACCGAGCCCGTCCACAACGGATAGTCGGGCGACGGGATCAGGATTTCGTCTTCAGGGTTGCACAAGGCCTGCATCGTCATGGTGATCAATTCCGATACCCCGTTGCCGAGGTAGACGTCGCCGACGTCGAGATCGGTCAGGCCTTTGGTCTGGTAGTACTGGACCACCGCGGTGCGGGCAGAGAACAGGCCCCGGGAATCCGAATAGCCCTGTGCGGTAGGAAGGTTGCGGATCATCGCCATCATGATCTCGTCCGGTGCCTCGAAACCGAACGGGGCAGGATTGCCGACGTTGAGCCGCAGGATCGCGTGCCCCTGCTCCTCGAGTTCTTCGGTCTTGTCCAGAATGCGTCCGCGAATGTCGTACCGCACGTTCTCGAGCTTGCGCGCCTGATCGATCGATTTCGTCACTTCGAAAACTCCTCCTGCCGAACGGTCGGCGACATCCGGGTCCGGACCGCCACTGTTGCACACACGATGACCGCCGCTCCACCCACGAGCACCGGCCAGGTCACGCCCTCGCGCAGGATGATCGCGGCCCAGCAGATGGTGAGCACAGGTTGGATCAACTGGACCTGGCTGACGCTGGACATCGGACCGATCGCCAATCCCCGGTACCAAGCGAAGAACCCCAGGTACATGCTCACCACCGCCAGGTACCCGAAGGCTGCCCACTCGGGCGCACCTGCTGTCGAGGGTTGCTGCCACCACGCGAACGCGGCCGATGCGCCGGTGACCGGTACGGACACGACCAGCGCCCACGACACCGTCTGCCACGCACCGAGTTCTCGCGACAACAGGCCGCCCTCGGCGTATCCCACCGCCGCGGCGACCCCTGCTCCGAGCAGCAGCAGATCCGACCACTGCACACCCGTCGACTGCCCGCCTTGCACGGCAGCGAATCCGACTGCGACGGCAGCGCCCACGCCTGCGACCAACCAGAACATCGGCCGCACGGATTGCCGTTCGCGAACGACAGCGACGACGGCGGTGGCGGCCGGCAGCAATGCGATGACAACGGCGCTGTGCCCGGCCGATGCAGTGGTGAGAGCGTACGAGGTGAGCACCGGGAAGCCGATGACGACACC
>NZ_LVCU01000174.1:0-2088 GCF_001647185.1 Rhodococcus sp. EPR-147 | reverse complement strand
CGCTCTTCGAACCGTCGACGACGTTCCCCGAGTTCTCCGAACTCGACGTGCGCCCGTCGACGTTGAACCGGATCGGCTTCCTGCGCAAGAATCACCGGGCCGCACTTCCACTGCTGCCCTTCGCTTCCTCATCCATCGAGATCGACGCCGATGTGGTACTCACCAGCACCAGCGGCTGGGCACACGGCTTCCACACTTCCGGCCGCAAGCTCGTCTACTGCTATTCACCTGCGCGATGGCTGTACGAATCGCAGATGTATCTGGGTGAAAGCCGCAGCCCGGCCAAACGTGTTGCCCTCAAGGCTCTCTCGTGGCCGCTACGCCAGTGGGACCGGCGAGCAGCACTGTCGGCGGATCGCTACCTCGCCATCTCCACCGTGATACAGCAACGCATCACCGACGCCTACGGCATCCGATCCACGGTGGTGCCGGCTCCGTTCACGGTCGAGGCCGCCCCCGCGGAGGCCGTGTCAGAGGCAGTGAGCTGGCTCGCCGGCGGCGGCTACTACCTCTGCATCTCGCGGCTGCTGCCGTACAAGAATGTCGACAAGGTGATGGCCGCGTTCGCCGGAACCGACCGCAAGTTGATCGTCGTCGGCCGCGGTCCCGAGGCCGACCGGTTGCGAAAGCTCAAGTCCGACAACGTTCTCATGCTCAGCGATCTGACTTCGGGACAGATGACCTGGCTCTATCGGGGCTGTAACGGTTTGATCGCCGCGAGCTATGAAGATTACGGATTGACCCCCATCGAAGCGGGTTACCACGGCAAGCCCAGCGCCGTGCTCCGCTGGGGCGGCTTCCTCGACACGGTCGAGGAAGGCATCACAGGGGTGTACTTCGATCAGCCACAACCGGATTCGATTCGCGACGCGGTCACCGCTCTCGAACGGACGGCCTGGGAACCACTGAAGATTCAGGCACACGTGGAGCAGTTCAGTGAAGAACGCTTTGCCGCCGAACTCATTTCCGCAGTATCCGAGATCAATGCAGAACGAATCGAGAGGACGGCGTCGCGATGAACAAGCGCGCTTTGATCACCGGCATCACCGGACAGGACGGCCTCTATCTCGCAGAGTTGCTGCTGAGCAAGGGGTACAAGGTGTTCGGTCTGCTTCGCGGACAGAACAATCCGAAAGCTCCGATGCTGGAGCGAGTACTACCTCAGGTCGAGATTCTGCACGGAGACCTACTCGACCTGTCGGCGCTGATGCGCGCATTCGCCGTGGCCGATCCCGACGAGGTCTACAACCTCGGAGCCGTCTCCTTCGTGGCGTACTCCTGGGAGAACGCCCGACTCACCACCGACGTCACCGGCGGCGGAGTGCTGAACATGCTCGAATCCACCCGGTTGTACGAGCAGGTGGCGGGCAAGCAGGTTCGCTTCTACCAAGCCTCCAGCTCCGAGATGTTCGGCAAGGTGCAGCAGGTGCCCCAGCGTGAGGAAACACTGCTGTGGCCACGCTCGCCCTACGGCGTCGCCAAGGTCTACGGCCACTACATGACCATCAACTACCGCGAGTCCTACGACATGCATGCCAGCTCCGGAATTCTCTTCAACCACGAATCACCGCGCCGTGGACCGGAATTCGTGACGCGAAAGGTCTCCCAGGCCGTCGCACGCATCGCACTCGGGCTGCAGAGCGAGATCTCGCTGGGCAACCTCGACGCCAAGCGCGACTGGGGATTCGCCGGCGACTACGTCGAAGCCATGTACCTGATGCTGCAGCAGGACCAGGCCGACGACTACGTCATCTCCACCGGTGAGACCCACTCGATTCGCGAACTCCTCGACCACGCCTTCGCCGCCGTCGACATCGACGACTGGGAGCCCTACGTCAAGATCGACCCACGCTTCCTGCGGCCCGCCGAGGTCGACCTGCTCGTCGGCGATTCGTCGAAAGCGCATGCTGCCCTTGGCTGGAAGCCCAAGGTCGCCTTCCCCGAACTCGTGACCATGATGGTGCACAACGACCTCGCCGAACAGTCCCCCGACACCGTCAAGATCGCGTGAACACCGGGCCCCACCCCACCGCTCTGATCACCGGAGTGGCGGGCCAGGACGGCAGCTACCTCGCCGAACTTCTACTC
>NZ_LVCU01000173.1:0-3437 GCF_001647185.1 Rhodococcus sp. EPR-147 | reverse complement strand
AGCCGCCACGGCACTGATCACCGAAACCGACCCCGACTACGTCTTCCACCTCGCCGGGATCTCCTCGGTCTGGCGATCGTGGAACGACCCGGTACTGACCACCAGGGTCAACGGCGTCTCCGCAGCAGCCTTGCTCGATGCCTGCTTCACCCACCAGGAGGCGTCGGGAAAGCGGATCGTGATGGTCAACGCTTCGAGTGCCGAGATCTTCGCCGGATCCGGTGTCTCGCTGCAGAGCGAGGCGACGCGCATCGCCCCCACATCGCCCTACGGTGCGTCGAAGGCGCTCAGTCATCACATGGTCGATGTCTATCGATCACGCGGGCTCGAGGCCACCAATGCCATTCTCTACAACCACGAATCACCGCGGCGACCGGAATCCTTCGTCACCCGGAAGATCAGCAAGGCCGCGGTCGCCATCTCGCGAGGGAACCAGACCATGCTCGAACTGGGAAACCTCACCGCGGTGCGCGATTGGGGCTGGGCCCCGGACTACGTGGACGCGATGGCGGCCATGGCCGAGTACGGCAAGGGTGACGACTTCGTGATCGCCACCGGACAGGCCCACAGCGTCGCGGACTTCGTGTCCACCGCCTTCGCGGCGGTGGGCATCGACAATTGGCGTGACTACGTGCGCAGCGATTCCGAGATGCTCAGACCGACCGATTCGGCCAGAATGGTCGGCGACGCCTCCAAGGCCCGCACCCTGCTGGGCTGGGAACCGACGAAGACTTTCGATCAGGTGGTCCGGGCAATGATCGAGTTCGACATGACGGAGGAGATTGCAGCATGACAGCGGTGGAGAAGACCGAGAACGCGATCTACGACGTCTCGAACTACAAGATGCAGGACATCACGTTCAAGCGAAAGTTGCGCAACCGCATCGGCACACTCGGCTTCAACATGATCGTCACCTACGTTCCGTCACACTGGATTCGGCAGAACTTCCTGCGCGCCTTCGGTGCCACGATCGGCAAGGACACCTCGATCTTCCGCGGCACCACCATCCTCGATCCCGAGGGGCTCACCATCGGTGACGCCTGCGCCATCGGGTTCCGGTGCATGCTCGACGCCCGCGGCGGAATCACCATCGGCAGCAACGTCGTCATCGCCAGCGATACCCACATCATCGGCGGCTACCACGATCACAACTCTCCCGAGTTCACCCCGATCCTCGAACCCTGCGTCATCGGCGACTACGTCTGGATCGCCAGTCGCAGCACCGTTCTCAGTGGCGTGACGCTCGGCCGCGGTGCCGTCGTCGGTGGTTGCTCGATGGTGCGCGCCGATGTCGGCGAACTCGAAGTGGGCGCCGGTGTGCCCGCGAAAGTGCGAGCGATGCGCGATCCCAAGGCACTCGCCTACCGCCCCAAGTATCGGCCGCTGTTCTACTGATGATCCTGCGTGACTGCCGACTCGTCTACGTCGCCCCCCGATCCGGAGTGGGCGGCGTGGGCGACTATGCCGACGACTTCGCCGACGCCGTGCGGCCACACTTCGCCGAGGTGATCGAGTATCGCCACGAGGGGCCCGGATCGCATTCGGCGCGCGATATTCTGCGCCACCGCAGAGCGATTCAAGACTTGGTCGACGCCGACCCGGGCCGCGTTATCGTGCACTGCGAACTCAGCGGCGGCTCGGTGATGCCGTTCTGGGCAACCGCCCGACTCACCGGCGACCCGGTGGTGACCGCGACGGTGCACGACCCGCCCGGACTGGTCTGGTGGCCCGCCCGAACCAAATTCCTCGCGGGCAAGAAGGTGCTCAACCACGGCCTGCACTATCCACTTCGGTCGGGATGGCGGGCACTCGAACGCCGGATAGCCGGTACCCGAACGCTGTTCGCTCTGACCCGCTCCGGTGCCGACTCCCTCGCGCGTGCGTATCCCGACGCCACCGCCAAGGCCAGTGCTCTCTTCGTTCCCGCGCGCCCTGATATAGAGGCTGCCGAGGAGCGGCCGCTGGCGGTCGGCCTCTTCGGATTGGTCTATCGCGGCAAGGGTTTCGACCAGATCCAGCAACTTCGTGACAGCCTGCCCCGCGACATCGCGATCCGCATCGCCGGCCGGGGAACCGAATTGCTCGACCCCGTCGACGGAGTGGAGATCCTCGGCGAGGTGAACGGACCGGACGAGGACGCCTTCTTCGCGTCCATCCGCGCACTGGTCCTGCCCTACGGCAAACGGAGCATCTACGGAGATGCATTCCCCGCATCGTCGGTGGTGACGCGAGCGATCGCGTATCAGACTCCGGTGACGTGCTTGAAGGTCGGCGCTCTCGCCGAGTCCGACAGCGGAGCCCTGGTGGTCGACGGTGGTGTCGCCGAACTCGCCGACGCCACCGCGGACCTCATCACCGATCCCATTGCGCTGGGCAAACTTCGACGCGAGGTCGAGGCACTTCGCATCTCCCACACCGCAGAACTTGTAGTCGAGGACTTCGTCTCCGTGTGGGCGGCGCAATGAACGCCAATCTGCTCAAGGCCGGGGTCGCTGCCCTGTGGACCTACGGCGGCCGCGGCATCGGCCTGTTGTGGACCATCGCGCTGATCGCCAAGTTGGGGATCTCCGACTACGGCCAGTACGCGATGGCCTTCGCCCTCGCCGCGATCATCGCAGCACCACTCGATCACCCCTTCACCGTGCGCTCTATCCGCGTGAGCGAACGAGAGTTCCTGGGCGAGCGCACCACTCGCGTGCTCGTCGGTGCCGTACTCATCGTCGGCGGCCTGTTCCTGGTTCAGGTCAACTACATCGCCTGGTTCGCCCTGGTGATCGGCGGCGGCGAGCTGGTGTTCAATGCCTACAAGAGCAGGGCGCTGCGCGACGGTCGCCCCGACCTCACCCAGCGATGGGACACCACCCGTCAAGCCACGTCCATCGCGCTCGCGACGGCCTACCTCTTCGCCGTGCCCGACGCCACGCTGACCGTTGCCAGCCTGCTCTATGCCGCACCGTATTTCGTCATCGCCGTGCTGGCCGCGGTACGGACGCGCGTCGCAGCGCCGCGCATCCCCGGATCCTGGCGCGAGATCTCGATGCTGTTCTCGGAGAACCTCGCCAACGCGGTCTACATCCAGGGCGACGTGCTGCTGCTCGGCTTCCTCACCGACTCCACCATCGCCGGCTACTACTCCGTCGCAGCAGTGACAGCCTGGGCGGTGGCCTTCATCGGCCAGGCCTTCGGCAATACCTTCCACGAGAAGCTGCGCGCAGCAGACGGACTCGTCAGCGCTGGACCGGCCCTGAAGCACACCGCGGTTCTCGGCTGCGCCGCCGGCTCTCTGCTGCTGATGGCCGGGCTCCTACTCTTCTTCACCCCGGCATCCCCGCAGATCGCGGGTGCACTGGTGGTGATGTCGCTGTTCGTGGTGATGCGAGTGATGAACCACGTGTTCACCACGGTGCTCTACCTGCAGCACCGCGACCGCACCCGAG
>NZ_LVCU01000172.1:0-11480 GCF_001647185.1 Rhodococcus sp. EPR-147 | reverse complement strand
GGTCACCGACGCCGTACTGCTCGTCTGGTTCATGCGCGCCCTGTACCGAGCTCCAGTGAAAGAAGAAGTGACGCAATGAGACGCGCGACCTTCCTGCTGTCCAAGGATCCCGTCACCGAGCACGGCGGCGATATCGCACTGTCTCGGTTGATGATGCAGCTCGCCCGCGAGGCCTTCGAGGTTCGTTCGATCTGCCTGTCCAAGGAAACCGGCGTCGCTCCCGACGTCGTGCGCGTCCCCAAGCCGACAGTCGACGTGGGGTTGCTGATGAAGTCCGTCCGACCGACACGCTCGGTGGTGCACGGGCGCTACGACGTCGACGCCTTCCGCGACGCCATCGACGCCTCCACCTCGGATGTGTATGTGGCCGAACACAGTTACATGGCCGAATCGTTCCTGCGCTCGTCCAAACTTGGGTCGCCGTTCGCGATCAACACCGTCAACACCGAGTCGCAGGTGTGGAAGGTGACACGCGGATTGATCGGCCGCATCGAAGCACCACGCATCCTGCGGGACGAGATCCGCGTCGCCCGTGCGGCAGATGCCGTCGGGACCTACGATGCCGACGAAGCGCAGATGTACCGCAGCAACGGCGTGCGCGACGCCCGATGGATCGACCTCACTCTCGAACCCGCGCCGCAGCTGGACCTGTCCGAGACCGCGAAACGTCTGGTGTTCATGGGGACTCGTGATTGGCCGCCGAACCAGGAAGCCTTCAAGATCGCGCTCGAGTACTGGCCGGCGATCTCCGCGGGCATCGACGGTGCCGAACTGTGCATCATCGGCGCGAAGGCCCCGGGTGCCAAGGATCCCGTCTACCCTGCCGGAGTCCGCGATCTCGGCTTCGTCGACGATCTGCAGGAGTTCCTCGGCACCTGCCGGGCCCTCATCGCCCCGGTCGCCACCGGCGGCGGGGTGCGTGTCAAGATCCTCGACGCCGCCAGCAAAGGGCTGCCAGTCGTCGGCACCTCGGCGGCCGTCGGATCGCTCGACTCGATCTTCGAGCTGCCCACGTTCGACGATAAAGAGCAGTTCGTCGCCGAATGCCGCCGCTATCTGCTCGATCGCACCGCCGCCGTCAAGGCCGGTGAGCGAATCTACGAGCTGAACACCGCCCGCTGGAACGACCGCGTACCCCATTCCACCGTCGAAGCACTGATCAGCGCCCCGCTGACGAGCACCTTAGGATGATCGCCATGACCCTCCGCTCCCGACTGCTCGCCGTTGCCGCAGCCGCCGCGATCGCTCTCGGCCTCTCCACACCCGTCGCACACGCAGCACCGGTCGACCTGGGCTTCACCGGTGGCGCACCGTTTCTGACGCTCGACGACGCCACGCTGAACAACGAACTCGGTGCCGGACGCGATATCGGTGCATCGTGGGTACGGGTGGTCGTGAACTGGGCAGCGATCGAGACAGCGCCGGGCGTATTCGACTGGGGCAACACCGATCGCGTGATCAATGCCGCGACAGCACAGGGCTATTCGGTACTGGCCGTGCTGGGCGGAACCCCCGGCTGGGCGCAAGGCGGCATCGCCTCACCACTGCCTGGTGCAGTTCCGTTGGATCCCAATGCCTTCGGAGCATTCGCCGGTGCGGCCGCAGCACACCTCGGTGAGCGCGTCGACCACTACGAGGTGTGGAACGAGCCCAACATCCCGACCTTCTTCGCCCCCGTCGATGCGGTCCGCTACACGAACATGCTGCGCGCGGCGTATCCGGCGATCCACAACGCCGACGCCGGAGCCACTGTGCTGAGCGCCGGGTTGGCGACAACGGTGGATTTGGGAGCATGGACCGTCGCGCCGGTGACCTTCTTGCAGCAAATGTATGCCGCCGGAGCAGGCGGATTCATGGACGCAGTCGCCATGCACCCCTACACCTTCCCCTTCACCGTCGAGAACGACCCCAACGGTCAATGGGCACAGGTGGATCAGGCCTACGGCACGATGGTGGCCAACGGCGACGGTGGCAAGAAGATCTGGATCACCGAACTGGGCGCACCCACCGGAAACGGGCCGATGGCCGTCACCGAGGATGCGCAGGCCGCAATCATCGGCTCGAGCCTGGCCAAGGCGTCGTCGCTGCCGTACGTGGGCCCGATCTTTGTGCACTCCCTGCGTGACTCGGGCACCAACCTCGCCGATTCCGAACAGAACTACGGACTACTGCGCTCGGACTTCAGCGCCAAGCCGGCATTCGACGTGGTGCGGGGTTCGTAACGGTCATCCTGTGCAGGCATGGAACAACGTTCCAGTTGTGACAGGATCTGCGCATGCCGAACACGAAGCCTGCATCCGCTCGACGTTCCGATGCTCTGTCGAAACAACGCATCGTGCAGGCAGCGATCGAGACGCTCGATGAGGGTGGCACCGACGCTTTGACGTTTCGCACCCTCGCCGCACGTCTGTCGACAGGCCCCGGAGCGCTGTATCACCACGTCGGAAACAGGGATGATCTGCTCGCGGCATCGGCCGAAACCGTCATGGCATCGGTCTTCGAATCACCGCCGGAGAACGGTGCGGCAGAACCTGGTGTTCGCGGCCTGATGATGAGGGTCTTCGACTTGATCACCACGCGACCATGGGTGGCCACGCAACTCTCCGCCGCTCAGTGGCAGCCTGCCGTTTTGCATCTCTTCGACCGCATCGGCACCGAGCTCGACGCACACGGAGTTCCGCACAGTGCGCAGTTCGACGCCGCTTCAGTGCTTCTGTTCCACGCGATCGGGGTTGCAAGTCAGCGCGATGCCGGCATGCAACTGGCCGCCACGGTGACGGACCGCTCGGCATTCCTCGACTCCACACGCGCAGCGGTGACGGACACCGGCGACTATCCGTTCCTTACCCGGATTGCGTCGCAATTCGCTGGCCACGACGACAGAGAGCAATTTCAGGCCGGTCTCGACATAATCCTGGCCGGCATCGGCCGCGGCTGAGCCGAACCAAATCCACCACGCCCTTCTCTGCCCCAGTTGACTTCCTTGGAACACTGTTCCATTCTTACTTGGAACAGTGTTCCAACGACGGGCGGAGACATCCATGAGTACATCCATCACGATCATCGGTGCAGGACTCGGAGGCCTGGTCCTGGCACGCGTACTGCACGTTCACGGAATCGCCGCCACGGTGTACGAGGCCGATGCCACGGCCGACGCTCGCACACAGGGCGGACAGCTCGACATCCACGAGCGCGACGGGCAGGTCGCACTTGCCGCGGCCGGGCTCACCGCGCAGTTCCGCGCCATCATTCACGAGGGAGGCGAAGCGACCCGCGTACTGAACCCGAACGGCGAGGCTCTGTTCGACGAACCCGATGACGGCACCGGAGGTCGACCGGAGGTGCTGCGCGGGGACCTGCGACGCATTCTGCTCGACTCACTGCCGGCCGACACCGTTCAGTGGGGGCACAAGCTCACCTCCGTACGCCCACTGGGAAATGGGCAACACGAAATCGAGTTCGAGAACGGAACCACCACCGTCAGCGATCTGCTCGTCGGTGCCGACGGCGCATGGTCACGAATCCGACCCTTGCTCTCCGCTGCCGTCCCCGAATACGTGGGTACCGTCTTCATCGAAACCTACCTCCACGACGTGGACGATCGGCACCCCGCCACCGCCCGCGCAGTCGGTGGTGGTGCGATGTTCGCCCTCAGCCCGGGTAAGGGGCTCACCGTGCACCGTGAGGTCGGCGGCATCCTGCACACCTACGTTCAGCTCAACCGCAGCGCCGACTGGATCGACGCGATCGACTTCACCGATACGGCTTCCGCCAAAGCAACGGTCGCAGCCGAGTTCGATGGGTGGGCACCGGAATTGACGGCGTTGATCACCGACGGAGAGACCGCGCTGGTTCCCCGGCGGATCTTCACGCTGCCCAACGACCACCGCTGGGAACACAACTCGGGAGTGACGCTGCTGGGCGACGCCGCGCACCTGATGCCGCCTTCGGGAGACGGCGCGAATCTGGCGATGTTCGACGGTGCCGAACTCGGTCGCGCAATCGCCGATCACCGCGGCGACCTGGACGCAGCCCTGTCGGCCTACGAGGATGCCATGTTCACCCGAAGCGGGGCGGTGGCAATCGAGGCACATGCAACGCTGGAACTGTGCCTCGGGGAACAATCCCCCTATGGGCTGATCGACCTGATCGCCGGCGTCACCAACAGCGTGTGATCACTTGTCGCCGAGTGCATTTCTGCGTTGACGATGATCGGCGGCATTGATTCGGTTGCCGCACAGATCCGGCATGCAATAGCGTCGTCGGCCGCCGCGACTGACATCGACGAACACTCTGTTGCACGTCGGTGCCGCCCCGATCCTCGTTGTGGACTCGGACAGACTGGGACCTGACTGACCGCATTCGTTCATGATGTACCGGTGCCGACTACCGATCCGTTCCACGCACTCGTTCTGATGAACGCAGTGTTCGCCTCAGCAGCATGGTGTCTGGCCAAGCCTTCGTGGACCGCAGCGATATCACTGAGCGTTGCCTCGGTGCTGTGGCTGTTCTTCAACGCCCCTATCGAAGGCGCAGTGTTGTACGTGGTCGACGCAGACGGAGGGTTGACCGAATCCGACTTCCTCACGGTCGCTGGGGTGATCCTGGCCGGGGTCACTGTTGCCAGAGTGCGGCGCGGAGGTCGAAGCCGGCGCTCAATCCGCCGCGATCGCGCTGTGGCAACCGGCGCGAATGTGCGCGCGCATGATGGCCTCGACCCACTCCTCGTCCTCGTACTCCAACGCGTCGACGATCTCGAGGTGATGGGCGGCGCTGCGTGAGATCTCCTTCGGTGAGTACTTCCGAAAGGTTCGTGCTGCGACAAGGGGTTTGAGCAAAGCGATGGCCATCTCGGCCATTCGTGCGTTGGGACACTTCGACAGGATCGCCGTGTGGAAGGCGTTGTTCAGGCTCGCGATCTCCGTCGTGTCGGCGGCCTCGACGACGATGTCCTGCATCCGCTGCGCCGTGCGACGCAAGTCAGCCAGTTCCTCGGCCGAGAAGTGCCCCGTCGCAAGTTTGGCGGCATGCGGCTCCAGCAGCGAGCGGGACGAATAGATCGCCTCGACGGTGTCCCGGGTGAACTCGGTGACCCGGGCTCCCTTGTTCTTCTCCATCGTGACCACACCCGTGGTGGCGAGAGTGGCGAGCGCTTCGCGCACCGGAGTGCGGCTGACCCCCAGCCGCCCGGCGAGCTCGGCCTCGTTGAGCTTCTCGCCCGGGCTGTAGAGCCCGGAGATGAGCAGGTCGAGAATCTTGTCGCTCAGCTCGGACACGGTAGGTGCCTGGTTGTCGGGGGTGTTCTCACACGGGCCATTGTGCATCAGCGAGCTGTTGCCGGGTGCCACCTCGGGAGACGAACGAGTACGACGGTGTGCCGGTGTACCCCTCGCTCGTTCGCACCATCGCCAGGTAGGTCTCGAGGTCGATGCCCGTCTCGATTCCAAGCGAATCCAACAGGGCCACCACGTCCTCCATCGGCGCGTTGCCGAGGACGGACGGGTCGCCGGGGAACCACATGTCTCCGCCGAGGCCGCCGAAGGACGCCTCGATCCAGTCGGCTCCCGCGGACAGGCTCGCCAACGCGTTGACGGTGCCGAAGCCGTTGCGGTTGTGCAGATGCACCCCCACCGGGATGGTGGGGTGACGGCTCTTGACGCGTCGGACACCGTCGTAGAACTCGTTCGGGGTTTCCACCCCACTGGTACCCGCCAGATACAACGAGTCGGCTCCGGCGTCGACCACTCGCTCGACCACCGCGTCGAGTTGGGCAGTGTCGATCGCGCCGTGGCAGGGCGCGAAGAACGCCGTCGCCACTGCGGCGCTGACCTTCTTCCCGGACAGGTGCCCCTGGGCGACGATCGCCGCGAAATCGTGCAGCAACTGCTCGGGCGTCGAATTCTGATTCTTCGCGGCCATGTCCCGGTCGACCGGGATGATCGCGACGATCTCCTCGATCTGCGTCTCGCAAGCCCGTTGTGCACCGCGAACATTGGGCACCAACGCCTTGTAGTGAACCCCGTCTCTGTGCGGCGCCTCCTCGATGACTCGCTCGGCATCGCTGAACTGTGGCAACACTTTCGGATGCGCGAAGGACGTGATCTCGACGGTGGTCACACCGGAATCGAGAATGCCGTGGAGCAATTCGAGTTTGTGATCGGTACCGACGAACTGCGATACCGCCTGCAGGCCGTCCCGCAGGCCGACCTCCACCAACCTCGCGCTCGTGGGCACACCGTCGAACACCATCAGATGATCCCGTCGGCGCGGAAGGCATCGATCGCGTCGCGCGTGAATTCGCCGACGGCAGTGAGTACTTCGTCGGTGTGTTCGCTGAGCGCAGGGCCAGGCCAGCGCACCGATCCGTCGGTACGACTGAGCCGGGGGAACGTGTTCTGCATCGGCACCTCCCCCAGAGTGGGATGCGGGGTGGTGATGATGCTCTTGCGGGCGATGAACTGCTCGTCGCCCAGCATGTCCTCGGGTCGGTAGATCTTGCCGACCGGAACCGAATGCGCCAGCAGCAGCTCTTCGAGTGCGCGCGCATCGTGCTGAACGGTGAACTTCCCGACCATCGCGTCGAGTTGTTCCTGCCGTTCCCCGCGGGCACCGTGCGTACTGAACTGCGGGTCGGTGGCCAACTCCGGCATCCCCATTGCCTCGGCGAGACGCGCGAACACCGTGTTCTGATTGGCCGCGATCAACACCCAGCCGCCGTCCGCGGTGGGATATACGTTGCTGGGCGCAACATTGGGCAGAATGGCACCGCTGCGTTCACGCTGATAGCCCGAGATGACCCACTCCGGCACGATCGATTCCATGATGCCCAGGACGGCCTCGTAGATTGCCGAGTCCACCACTTGTCCACGGCCACTGCGAGTTCGCTCGTACACCGCGCCGAGCGTCCCGATGGCGGCGAACACCGCGGCCAAGGTATCGCCGATCGAGATTCCGACGCGTGAGGGCGGCGTCGAAGGATCGCCGACGACGTAACGCAGTCCGCCCATCGCCTCACCGATCGAGCCGTAACCGGCGCGCGAGGAATACGGGCCGGTCTGGCCGAATCCCGAGACCCGGGCCAGAATCAAGCCTGGATTGTCGGCGGCGAGCGTGTCGTAGCCCAGCCCCCACCGCTCCAACGTTCCCGGGCGGAAGTTCTCGACAACGATGTCGGACCGGGAGATCAATGTTCGGGCGATGCCCTGCCCCTCGGGAGTACGCAGATTCACCGTCACCGACTTCTTGTTGCGACCTACGACCGACCACCACAGCGATTCACCCTGAGGACGCGTCCGGCCCCACTCACGCAGTGGGTCTCCGGTTCCCGGCTGTTCGAGTTTGATCACCTCGGCACCGAGGTCTCCCAGGATCTGCCCACAGAACGGCCCGGCGACCAACTGACCCATCTCGATGACGCGTAGGCCCTGGAGGGGGCCGGTGGACGCCGGACGAGGGGTGCTCGGCTCGTTGGTGGCTCGGTCGTCGACAGTCACAACTTCTCCTCTATTGCATGCAATTGGTACTCGATAGTGCGCGCTCTGGCCATTTCTACCAGGATTATGGGAACAGGTGCATACAATCATGTTGACGCAGTGACCCGCAACACATAACGTAGCGCTAGCTCGATCCCCTCGTCGTGCACCGAAAATTCAGGAGAACACGTTGACGTCAGCCCGACCGACCGAATCCGAAGTCGTCACCGAGGACGGCGAACGCTCGTCGGACATGAACTCGACCCTCGGCCTACCGATGCGCTGGTTCGTCCCGATGGCTTTGGTCATCGTGGTGCTGGCGTATCTGTTCACCCCCGCGGAAGGGATGACGGCGGGCTTCGCCACCACGATGGCCCTCGGCGGCCTACTGATGGTGATCGGCAATGCGATCCCCGGGTTCAACCGCATCGGTGGCGGCGTCATCCTCACCATCCTGATTCCGGCCGTGCTGTTCAGCTACAACCTGATGCCCGAGCGCACCGCCACGGCGATCGACGACTTCTACACGCTGTCCGCATTCGGTGAATTCGTCGTCGCGGCGCTGATCGTCGGCAGCATCCTCGGTATGGACCGCTCGCTGCTGATCAAGGCGGGCTCGCGGATCATCGTGCCGATCGTCGCGACCATTGCCGTGTGCTTCGCACTGTTCGGCCTCATCGGGCAACTCACCGGGTACGGCCTGGGCAAGATGCTGTTCTACGTCGTCGGGCCGGTACTGGGCGGAGGCGTTGCGGCAGGTGCCATTCCGATCTCGGAGGTCATCGCACAGAACAGCGGCGGCAACGCGACCGACTACCTGTCGATGCTCGTGCCCGCCGTCGTGGTGGCCAATACCGTCTGCATCATCGCGGCCGGTGGCTTGGCATGGCTCGGGCGGCGCAAGCCGAACCTGTTCCCCCGCTTCAACGGCAACGGCGAACTGGCAGTCAAGAAATCGAAAATGATCGTGCCGGTGGGCAAGGCCATCTCCTCGGCCGACGCCGTGCGCAGCTCCATCATCGGATTGTTCACGGCCGGAATGCTGTTCATGATCGCCGACGCCCTGTCCTTCTACGTTCCGTCGATCCACAGCTATGTCTTCTTGATCGTGTTGTGCGCCATCGCGAAGATCTTCTTGCCCATCCCCGACTTCCTGGTTCAGGGTGCCGATATCTGGTACAAACTCGTCGCCAACGCCTTCATCCCCGCCATTCTGGTGGCCGTGAGCATCGTGGCGATCGACTTCAAGCAGGTGCTCAGCCTGCTCAACGACCCGGTGTACATGTTCTCCACCATCGCAGTCGTGTTCGTCGCCCTCTTCGCTGCCGGATTCGTGGGTTGGCTGGTGCATCTCCACTTCATCGAATCGGCGATCTCGGGCGGACTGGGTTTGGCCGACTTCGGCTCGAGCGGTGACCTGGCAGTACTGGGTGCCGCCGATCGACTGGAACTGCTTCCCTTCCTGTCCATCTCCTCACGCATCGGTGGCGGTCTGGTTGTGCTGACCCTGTCGCTTCTGGGTCCCCTGGTGTTGTGACGCGTGCCGGGACAGCGGCGAACAGGTTCCGACTCCCGAGCAACTGGTGCTCCACTATTCGACGACCTCGGGGGATTCCCTCAGACCCGGGCCGCGAGTGGAGCATCCCGTGCAGCGGCTCGCTTTCGGCTATTGCCGGCTGCGATCGCGGGCACGCGTTCGGAATTGGCCCATAGCGAGGAGGATCAACGCGGCCCCCAACACGGTGAGGGGAATTTGAGCGCGGGGAGCGTCGATGTCGAGTATTACGATCTGCCACACCACCCACCCGATGGTCACCAACCCTGCGCACGCGACATACAGCGCTGCCTCGGAGGCGTCGACGAGCACGGCAGCCACGCAGATCAACGGTCCGAGCCCAAGAAAGAACAGCACGAACAACCCGGATATGCGGTAGTCCCAGGTATGCCACGACGGGAGCATGCCGACATTCAAGCCCAGTGACCGCCCGCTGGGGTCCGAGGTCAGCGACACTCCGTTGAACGTTCCGGCTGCGCCCAACAGGATCAGCAGTGCCACCGTCGAGAGTTTGTTCACGGTGACGTCCTTACTTTGTCGTCCTTCGCATATGGCCGGCAGCGGTTCACGTAAGGGTTGATACTGCCAGAACAAGTCCAATTGGTCCTGTTCCACGCTGCGGTTACTCTCGGTGGGTTGCGCGCCCGCCCGGGGCCGCGCCCCGACCACCTCTGGAGACTCTGCATGCCCAAGCTGAAATCCGTCAGCGAGTTCACCGGCAAGTGGTTCGCTCTGATCGTCGTGGCGGCGGGCACACTGGCCCTGATCACTCCCGATACTTTCAGCGGCGGCACTCCTGCCGTTCCGTGGCTGCTGTCGATCATCATGCTCGGCATGGGAATGACGTTGCGGCTCTCCGACTTCGCGGTTGTCGCCCGACGGCCGTGGGCACTGTTGCTCGGGGTGGCCGCGCAGTTCATCGCGATGCCACTACTCGGGCTGGGAATCGCCAACGCGCTCGGCCTCTCTGCGGCACTGACCGCCGGGATGGTGCTGGTCGGTTCGGCTCCGGGCGGCACAGCGTCCAACGTGATGGTCTACCTCGCCAAGGGCGATACCGCGCTGTCGGTGGCCATGACGTCGGTATCCACCCTGCTCGCACCCATTCTCACGCCACTGCTCGTGCTCTGGCTCGCCGGTGAGTTCCTGCCCGTCGACGCCGGCGGACTGTTCGTCTCGATTCTGCAGATCGTGCTGGTTCCCGTCGTACTGGGAGTTGTTCTGCGCCTGCTGTTTCCCAAGATCATCGACCGCATGCTCGACGCTCTGCCGTTGATCTCGGTCGCCGGCATCACCGCGGTGGTGCTGTTCGTGGTTGCCGCCAGTGCGCCGACATTGCTGTCCATCGGAGCCCTCATCGTCCTGGCCGTCGTACTGCACAACTCGCTGGGACTGGCCGTGGGATACGGCATCGGCAAGGCGTGCGGACTCGACGTCGCCAGCCGACGCGCGATCAGCATCGAAGTCGGGATGCAGAACTCCGGATTGGCCGCGGCTCTGGCATCGGTGCACTTCAGCCCAGCGGCGGCCCTGCCCGCGGCCATCTTCTCGGTGTGGCACAACGTTTCGGGCTCACTTCTCGCCAGCTACTGGTCGCGGCGCTCGATCGAACCGAAGCCGGCCGAACGCACGCAGGAGTCGACCACCATCGAGTAGGCCGATTTCAGCTGGATTTCGAACAGAATCCGGTGCAGCTGACCGCGCTGAGCGCGGCTGGCTGCACCGGATTTTTGTTTCCGGCCGGAGGGATCCTTGCGTTATATGCATTCGTTGTGCAGTATTTGCAATCACGCTCAGCGTCCGCCGAGCCCACCATCGAGGAGGCCCCATGATCACAGTGACCAGTGCCGCGGGTGGTGTCGGCCGCTTGCTCGTTCGACAGCTCGCCACGCAGAACGTGCCGGTTCGAGCAGTCGTCAAGAACGCGGCGCAGGCTGCGACCACCCGCGCAGACGGAGCCGTCGAGGTCGTCGTAGGCGATCTCAGGTCCGAGGAAACGCTCCGAAACGCCCTCGTCGGCGCGGACGTCCTCTACCACGCGGCACCGACGCAGATCATCGACGAGAGGCCGATCATCGATCTTCTGATCGCAATCGGACCGGCAAACGGGCTGCAGCACATCGTTTTCCATTCCGTGATTCATCCGAACCTGCATCAACTGACGCACCACCACCAGAAGGACATCGCCGAAGGAATTCTGCGGAGCAGCGGAATTCCCACCACGGTGCTCAGGCCGTCCCACTACATGCAGAACTACCTGGAAGTGTGGGAATTTCTGCAGGCCGGAGTAATGCCGTACCCGGTTTCACCGGACAGCGTCATGGGTGTCGTCGATGTTGCCGACGTCGCCGAAGCAGCCGCGAACATCCTCGTCGACCCCACGCCGCACACCGATCGCGTCTACGACCTGTCCACGGTGGAACTCACCCGACACGAGATGGCAGAGATCTGGT
>NZ_LVCU01000171.1:0-1106 GCF_001647185.1 Rhodococcus sp. EPR-147 | reverse complement strand
TCCATCGGCCACCTCGTTCGCGGTGCCAAGGCTGCGTCCAACCCTCGTGACATGAAGAATTGGCCGGCCGATGCACGCGAGGCGTACCGCTCGATGATGACCCACTACGACGGCTACGGACTCCCAGCCGGAGACCTGACGGTTCTGCCGAAGATGCTCGGACACACGCCGACGTCGTACGAGCAGTTCGCACGGCGTTCGGCCGCTGAGCTCGGGGGCATTCCCCTCGGGGCGAGCCGATGAATCTCCGACGGTCCCGCTACCGGCCGGGCCGCTCGCTGGTGACCGGCGCAAGCTCGGGGATCGGTGAAGAATTCGCCCGAGCGCTCGCCGCCCGCGGCTCCGATCTGGTACTCGTCGCACGACGAGAAGACCGGCTGACCACACTGGCGACGGAACTCGAACAGAACCACGGAATCCATTGCCGCACAGTGGCCTGGGACCTGTCCGAGGAAGCGAGCGGACGCCGACTCCGTGAGGTGGTGCCCGAGCAGATCGATCTCGTCGTCAACAACGCAGGGTTCGCCGTGCAGGGACCGTTCGTGGACAGCGACGCCGACGACTTCGAGCGCCTCATCGCCGTCGACATCCGGGCTGTCGTGGACATCTGCTCGGCGTTTCTGCCGGACATGATCGCCCGCTCGAGCGGCACCATCGTCAACGTCGCCAGCACCACTGCGTTCCAACCCGTCCCATCACTGGCGGTGTATGCGGCCGCCAAAGCATTCGTGCTCAGTTTCAGTCAGTCGCTGTGGTTCGAGTCGGCCCAGCACGGAGTCAGAGTGTTCGCACTCAATCCGGGCCCCACCCGTACCGAGTTCTTCGATGTCATCGGAGACACCGCCGCAGCAACCGGCAGCTACCAGACACCGACCGAAGTGGTCGCCACTGCCATGCGCACACTCGATGCCAGACGGTCTCGCCCGCAGGTGGTTTCGGGCCGGATGAACACCGTTCAGGCAATCGCGGCCGGTCTGGTCCCCGCGCGAATTCTGCTGCCCGTCCTCGCCCGGATGCTCCACTAGATCCCGGCCGAACTCAGCACCGTCCAGGCACCTCACGAGGAATGTAGTGTCACCAGCATGGCCAGGGTCTCCAGATTCACA
>NZ_LVCU01000170.1:0-11904 GCF_001647185.1 Rhodococcus sp. EPR-147 | reverse complement strand
AGCCGCTGTCGACGACGCCGCCGCAGTGTTGATAGACCGCATCCACGAGAAATCGGTCGCCGCCACCTGGCCGGGCACCCCACTCGAGCAGCTGCAGACGTTTCTTCGCATCGCGGCAGAGAGCATCTACGACTCCCCGCGAACACACGTCCTGTTCCGGAATCTGGGAGTACCGAAATCCGAGGGTTCGGCAGAACGGTGGCACGACAGTTTCGTCGTCGCGATCTCCCAGTTGCTCCGCGCCGCCGCAGACGCACACCAAATCGACAGCGACACAGACGTACTCGCTGCCGCCCATTTGCTCACGGGCGCCATGCGCGGAATACACACTGCGGTGTTCGAAGGCGGGGATGCCGACACCGCACTGAGCTTGGTCGAGAGGGTTCACCTCTTGGTCCCACCCCGATGAGCGAAGGTCAGCCGATGTACCGAGCAACTCAGAGCCACCGCACCGTCACCGACGCGGTGGATCGACCGTGACCACGGCGACGGTCGTCGGATCGGGTCCCAACGGTCTCGCGGCTGCGGTGACGCTGGCGAAGGCAGGCGTCGAGGTGACGGTCCTCGAGATGGCCGACACGGTCGGCGGCGGCACCCGAACCTCCGAGCTGACCCTGTCGGGAGTGCTGCACGACGACTGCTCGGCCGTGCACCCGGTGGGCGCGGCGTCACCGTTCTTCGCCAGCCTCGATCTCGAGTCCCACGGACTGACGTGGAAGTATCCGGAGATCGACGCGGTGCAACCCCTCGACAACGGCAGGGCAGGGGTGCTGTATCGGTCGATCACCGAGACCGCTGCCGGACTCGGGGTCGACGGCGCAGCCTGGCAACGGTTCTTCGGGCCACTGTCGGATCGCTTCGACGACCTGACAACCGACTTCTTCCGGCCACTGCTGCATGTTCCGCGGCACCCGATCACGTTGACCAAGTTCGGCCTCAACGCCCTGGCACCGGCGACGCTGACCGCCCGCCGGTTTCGTACTCCCGAGGCGCGCGCGTTGTTCTCCGGTGTCGCGGCCCACGCACTGTATCCACTGACTCGGCCGACCACCTCCGCCGTCGGAGTCATGATGATCGCGGCCGGTCACAAGTACGGGTGGCCGGTGGCCGAAGGTGGCTCACGCGCAATCAGCGATGCACTCGTGTCGATCCTCACCGAACACGGCGGGAAGGTCGAGACCGGCGTCAGAGTGACTCGACTGCAACAGATTCCGACGAGCGACATCGTGATGCTCGACCTCTCACCCACCGCAGTCGCCGATATCGCAGGCGACGCCCTCCCCCGGCGAGTGGCACGACCCTACCGTCGGTGGCGCTACGGACCCGGTGCGTTCAAGCTCGATCTCGCCGTCGAGGACGGTATTCCCTGGACCAACGACAGTGCCCGACGCGCCGGAACCGTCCATCTCGGAGGCACTTTCGAGGAAGTCGCCGCCGCGGAACGTGATGTGCACCGAGGCGTCATGCCGCGAAAGCCGTTCGTACTGCTCGGCCAGCAATACTTGGCCGACCCCACCCGCTCGCAGGGCAACATCCACCCGATCTGGACCTACGCCCACGTCCCCAACGGATACACCGGCGACGCCAGCGAGGCGATCATCGATCAGATCGAACGATTCGCGCCGGGGGTTCGGAAACGCATCGTGGCGCGGGCAGTCCGCTCGACCACTCAGATGCCCACGTACAACCCCAACTACGTGGGCGGCGACATCGTCACCGGATCCAACGATCCGGGCCAGGTGGCCTTGCGCCCGCGCGTGAGCGTCAACCCGTACTGGACCGGCATCGACGGGGTCTACATCTGTTCTGCGGCAACACCTCCGGGCGGAGGAGTACACGGTATGGGCGGCTACAACGCAGCGCAGGTGGCGCTGCGTCGACTCGCGAAGTAGCCGACTCTGTTTTCATCGACAGTAGCCGGGTATGCGCTCCGGATGGCCGACCAAGCAACCGATCCCGCACCCACCGAAGCCGACCCCGATGATCCCCGCAAGGCAGACTCACCTGCCGATCTGACCAAACCCTCGTGGATCTACGTACTGAAGCAGACGGCTCGTGAATTCTCTCGGGATCAGTGCACCGACCTGGCAGCCGCGCTGACCTACTACGCCGTACTGTCCCTGTTCCCCGCGATTCTGGCCATCGTCTCGTTGTTGGGTGTGTTCGGGCAGGGACAGGCAACGGTCGACGGCGTACTGCAGATCGTCGGCGATCTCGGACCCCAATCGGCGGTCGACACCCTGCGTGAACCGATCGAACAGCTGGTGCAGGCACCCACCGCGGGCTTTGCATTGATCGTCGGCATCGCCGGTGCGCTGTGGTCCGCGTCCGGCTACGTCGGCGCATTCGGCCGCGCGATGAACCGCATGTACGAGGTGGACGAGGGCAGGCCCATCTGGAAGCTGCGCCCGGTGATGCTCCTGGTGACGCTCATCGCTCTGGTGCTCATTGCCCTGGCCGCCGTCATGCTGGCGATCAGCGGGCCCGTGGCCAAGGCTGTGGGTGACGCCGTCGGACTCGGCGACACCGCACTGACGATCTGGAACATCGCTCGCTGGCCACTGGTCCTGATCGTCGTGGTGCTCGCCGTCGCGATTCTGTACTACGCGACGCCGAATGTGCAGCAGCCCAAGTTCAAGTGGATCAGTTCCGGTGCCGCGGTGGGCATCATCGTGTGGATTCTGGCGACCGTCGCATTCGGCTTCTACGTCGCGAACTTCTCCAGTTACAACAAGACCTACGGCTCACTCGCCGGTGCCATCGTGTTCCTGCTCTGGCTCTGGATCACCAACTTGGCCTTGCTGTTCGGAGCCGAACTCGATTCCGAACTCGAACGTGGTCGTCAGCTCCAGGCGGGAATCGTCGCCGAGAAGCGACTCCAACTGCCGCCGCGAGACACACGGGTATCGGACAAGAACGACGAGAAGGATGCGCAGGCCGTCGAGCAGGGACGCAAACTGCGCGAGGAACACAACCCGCAACAGTGATCCAGTGTGTTCACCGTGCGAGGATCGTTCTACTCCCCTGACGAAACGGACCTCATGCCCGCCCTCCACCATGCTCCGCTTACGGGCGTAGACCCGAGCACCCTGTACCGCATCATGGCGCTTCGGGTCGCGGTCTTCGTCCACGAACAGAAGATCGTCGACGAGGCCGAACTCGATGGTGCGGACCTACTTCCGACAACGGAGTTGTTCTGGATCCAGGACGAGAGCGGCGAGGTGCTGGCCACCCTTCGCGTCCTCGTCGACGACACGGTCCACATCGGCCGCGTCGCGACCGCGACTGCGGGTCGTGGACGCGGTTATGCCGGCACCCTCGTCGAGGCCGCGCTGGCGGCATACCCCGGGGTGGTCGAAATCTCCGCGCAAGCGCACCTCGAAAAATGGTACGAGCGTTTCGGATTCACTCGAGTGGGAGAGCAATACCTGGAAGCGGGAATCCCGCACGTGAAAATGGTTACCCAGGTCTGAACTGCGTAGTGCGAATGGTGCTCCACTGCAGAAGCCCGAAGCGTGAAATCCCCCGGTTCGGGGCGGCGAGTGGAGCGTGGTGTGCTCGAACGTGAGGGCCACCCACCTGGTCTTCACACTGCCTGAACATGACATCCGTCATGGCCGGCCGATGATGTTGTAATCCGATTCGATGTTTGTGTGCACTGTTGTGCCCCGGTCGCCGAGACGACAGTAGGGGAAGCAAGAGCGAACCGAAGCATCGACGAGGAGGGCACCATGAACACGCCGGAATCGACATCGGCCGACAACAACGAGACGCAGACAGTTCCCGGTGGCAAGACCACCGAAAAGGTCAATGCCACACAGCTTCTGCTCGACAGCCTCGGCGGAACAAGTGGAATGATCTACACCGCCGTTCCGGTCGTGGCATTCGTCACCGCCAATGCCCTGGTGTCCCTTCCTATCGCCGTCGGCGTCGCGATCGCCATCGCGCTCGTGATCACTGTTCTCAGGGTCAAGCGAGGCGAGCCGATCGCGCAGGCCAGTGGCGGACTACTGGGCGTCGTCGTCGCAGGCGGTATCGCCGCCTGGACAGGGTCGGCAGGCGGCTACTTCCTTATCGGCATCTGGCTGAGCCTGGCCGGAGCAGCGCTGATGCTGGCCTCGATACTCGCCCGACGACCGTTGACCGGAGTGCTGTGGAATGCGCTGCACGGCAACGAGTACGCCTGGCGATCCAATCGCTCGGTCATCCGCGCCCACTACATCGCGACGGCGACATTCGCCGTGTTGTTCGGCGCCCGCTACATCGTTCAGGACTGGTTGTACGACACCGACGCCACGGGTTGGCTCGCGTTCGCCCGGATCGCAATGGGCACCCCGTTGCTCGCGCTGGCAGTTCTCGTCACCGTCTGGGCGTTCCGTCGCTCGACAGCGCAATTGGTTCACTCGAACCCCGCGTAAAGACGAATTGGCCCTTGACTGTGCCGTTAGGTCACAGTCGACACTGATTCCGACCTGATCGAACCGGAGGAGAGCGACATGGGCTGGAGCACTCGGCAGATAGCCGATCTCGCCGGCACCACCCTGAAGTCGGTGCGGCACTACCACGATGTCGGACTACTCGATGAGCCCGAGCGTGCCTCGAACGGCTACAAGCAGTACGGCGTCACACATCTCGTACGGCTGATGCAGATCAAACGCCTGACCGACCTGGGATTCTCGTTGGCCGACATTGCAGCTCAGGGTGATGGGCGCGACCATCCGGAACAGGCGCTGCGCACCCTGGATGCCGAACTCGGCGCAACGATCGAGCGTCTGCAGCGAGCACGGTTGGAAATCGCGATGCTTCTCCATGAATCCCTTCCGACCGATCTGCCACCCGAACTCGGCTCCGCTGCAGCACATCTGACAACAGCAGACCGACAATTCATCACCTTCGCCAGCACGGTACTGAGCCCGACGGCCCTCGACGCCTACTGCGACCTACTTCGGTCCACTCCGCAGCTGCCCACAGACCCGGAGTTCGACGACCTCCCGGCCGACGCCGACAGCGCCACCACCAGGGATCTGGCGGAACGAATGGCCCCGCATGTTCGTCAGCTGGCGGCTCGTTTCCCGGCATTGTTCGCCGACACCGACGGCGACAGACAACGGGTGACTCGCGCACTCTCCGTCGCCGTGGAAGACCTGTACAACCCCGCCCAACGCGAGGTGCTGCGACAGGTGGCGGCACTCAACGCCACCGATCCCGAATAGAACGTCATCACAACGCAATTCGACAGGAGTCGACCGACCATGCCCCTATTCGCCAACAGGAGAGCGAAACTCTTCGCTGCAGCGTCAGCGTCGATGCTGCTGCTCGGTGCCTGCAGCCAGTCGCCGCCGGAACCGGACGCAGACTCCGAGCCGTCGGCCGATCTGCAGCAGTTCTACGACCAGAGCGTGGCATTCGAGCCGTGTGAAGGCTACGGCACCACCACAACCGACGAGCAACTGTTCGCCAGCGATCCCAGTTTCGAATGCGCCCGCGTGGACGTGCCACTCGACTACGAGAACCCGGATGGGCGCACGGCGCAGATCGCGTTGCTGAAAGCACCCGCCCGAGGCGAGAAAGTGGGCTCGCTCCTGCTCAACTCCGGCGGACCGGGCGGGCCTGGAATGAGCATGGCGGCGTCAGGTGCGACGGCGACGTGGGCGCAGAGCCCGCTGACCGAAAAATTCGATCTGATCGGATTCGATCCCCGCGGCGTCGGTGCGTCCACCCCGGCCATCGACTGCTTCACCGATGAGGAGTACGAGGCAGGACAGGCCTACACCACGGTCCTCACCGGCTCGAGGACCCTCACCGAGGACGGTGCACGGCAGCTGGTGAGCCAGTGCTCCGAACGATCGGGGGGCGACGACGTGCTCGAACACGTCGGCACCCGCGACGCTGCCCGCGACATGGACATTCTCCGGGCCGTGCTCGGCGATGACACCCTGAGCTACCTCGGTCAGAGCTACGGGACACGCCTCGGTGCGGTCTACGCGGAGATGTTCCCCGAGAACGTACGCGCGATGGTTCTCGACGGCGGAATAGATCCGGGGCAGGGCACCGCAGAACGCAGGATCTATCAATACACCAACTTCCAGAAAGCATTCGACGACATGGCGGCGGCATGCGCGAGCGCCCCGGACTGCCCGCTGGGCACCGATCCGAGCCAGGCTGTCGAGAATTTCCAGCAGATCGTCAGACCGCTGATCGACAAACCGATCGTCACCGGCGATGGCCGCATCATGGACTTCGACGCCGCGTACGGTGCCGTGATCGCTGGGCTCTACGACTCCACGGCATGGCCCGTCATCACCGAGGGAATCGCCGAACTGCAAGCAGGACAGGCCGATACGCTTCTGAAGGTCAACGACATCTTCGGCGGACGGGACGCCGACGGCACCTTCCCGAACTTCCCCGAGGCGCTGTACGCGATCAACTGCATGGACGAGCAGCGCAACACCGCAGAACAAGAAGTGGACCTCAAGAGGCAGATCCAAGAGATAGCACCGTTCACCGACGCAGGCCTCGGACCGGAGGGCGCACGCGACCCCTGCGAATTCTGGCCTGCAGAGCCGACTCTCGACATCCCGTACGCCACCGACGTCGACGGACTCCCCGACACCCTGACCATCTCGGTGACCGGCGACCCGTCCACCCCGTACGAGGGAGGCGTCAACCTGGCGAATACCTTGGGCGGCTCGCTGCTCACCGTCGACGGCGAACAACACACCGTGGCGTTCGGTGCAACGAGCCCCTGCGTCAACGCCATCGTCGCGAACTACCTCGTCGACCTCCAATCCCCACCGGCCGACGCCCGCTGCGCTCTGTAGCAGCCGAACGAAAGGACGAATCATGACTGCACCCCCACTGATCTCGGTCGAGGACTTCTTCGGCCCACCTGTTCGCTCCGGTGCCACGATTTCACCGGACGGCAGCAGGATGGCGTTTCTCGCGCCGTGGAAGAACCGTCTGAACGTGTGGATCGAGGACCTGTCGCCCGGCAGCGAGCCACGCTGCGTCACCGCGGACGAGACGCGCAGTGTGCACGATTTTCAGTGGACGGACGACCCCCGCTGGCTGCTGTATCTGCAGGACACCGGCGGTGACGAGAACCACCACGTGTTCCGCGTCGACCTGGAGGATCCCGATGCCGCGGCAGTCGATCTGACGCCGTTCCCCGGTTCCCGCGCGGTGGCCATCGAACCCGTGCGGGGCAGGGCCGGGGTGTACACCGTCCTGATCAACGCCAGGACCCTCGCCGAGTTCGACCTGTACGAAATCGAGATCGCCACAGGTGAACTGACGATGATCCGGCAGAGCCCCGGCGTCGGCCGGTATCCGATGCTCGGTACCGACGGCCAGGTGTTCGCCACCGCGATGACCACGGCCGGCACCATCGACATCACGCGGTTGGACGAATCCGGCGCAGAAACCACGGTGGCGTCGTTCGACGGCACCGACTACCCGCTGGGCATCAGTCCGATGCAGATCACCGCGGACGGTACCGGCATGTGGCTCGGTTCCAACCGAGGGCGCGACTTGGCCTATCTGATCCGCCTCGACCTCGAAACCGGCGAGGAGACCGTCGTCGACAGTCACCCGACACTCGAACTCGACGGTGCGCGACGAGCCGTCGAGCAGACCTCGCCACCGCTGATCTGCGACAGTGCAACCGGCGAGCTCATCGGTGTTCGCTACCTCGGCGAACGCCAGGTGATCCATGCACTGGAACCGGGTTTCGCGGAAATCCTGAAGAATCTCGAGCAACTGTCCGACGGTGACATCGGAGCACTGTGCTCCGATGACACCGGTCAGAAGTGGATCGTCAGCTTCGTCCACGACCGCGACCCGTCCGTCACCTACTACTACGATCACGCCACCGGATCGAGTCGCCAACTGTTGCGCCCCTATCCACATCTGGATCCCGAGAACATGGCCCCGATGGTGGCGGTGAACATTCGGGCGCGTGACGGTCTGACTCTGCCGTCGTATCTCACGCTTCCGGTGGGCGTGGAACCCAAGGGTCTACCGATGGTTCTGGTGGTGCACGGCGGTCCCTGGTATCGGGATTCGTGGAAATTCGATCCCATCGCGCAGATGTTGGCGAATCGCGGGTATGCGGTGTTGCAGGTCAACTTTCGCGGATCGGTTGGATACGGCACAGCGCACACGAACGCCGGGGTCGGTGAATTTGCGGGCGCGATGCACGACGATCTGATCGATGCGGTGGACTGGGCGATCGAGGCTGGGTACGCCGACCGCGAGCGAGTGGCGATCATGGGTGGTTCCTACGGCGGCTATGCGGCGCTGGTGGGCGCATCGTTCACTCCCGACACGTTTGCCGCGGCGATCGACTGCGTCGGCATCTCGGACCTGTCGAACTTCATGCGGACCCAACCGGCCTTCATCGGTCCGGGAATCATCAACAGCTGGCACCGCTTCGTCGGCGACCCCGCGATCCCGATCAGCTGGCCGACATGCTGGCACGGTCACCGATCTCGAAGCTCGACGCGATACGCGCGCCTCTGCTGATTGCGCAGGGTGCCAACGATCCTCGGGTCGTCAAGGCAGAATCGGACAATGTCGTCGAGCGCCTGAGGTCGCGTGGCGTCGACGTCGACTACCTCGTGTTCGACGACGAGGGCCACGGATTCGTCAATCCGGAGAACAGTATTCGCTACTACCGTGAGGTGGAGAGCTTTCTTGCCGAGCACCTCGGAGGCCTCAGTCTGTAGTGAACCGATCCACCGCTGCAGGGCGACCCAGCCGATAGCCCTGCAGCAGATCGGCTCCGATCGATGTTGCGGCGTGGAGATCGTCGTCTGTCTCGATACCCTCGAACACACAGCGAGCATGGGTCTTTCGTGCAAACTCCAGGATGAGTTCGGCCACCGCTGTTTTGGTCGGGTTGGTGCCCATCTCGTGCACAACGAACGCGTCGAGCTTGATGACGTCGGGTTCGAGCAGCACCAGTCGCCGCAGACCCGCATAGCCCGAGCCCACATCGTCGACGGCGATGTCGACGCCGCCGCGTCTGAGCTCCGCCAATGCCGCCAGCACCCCCACCTCGTAGTCGATGGTGGCGTGCTCGGTGATCTCCACGATCAGGTGCCGTCGTTGTCCGAATTCCACGAGGTGGCCCACCAACCCAAAGTCGGCCACTAGTGTTGCGGCACAGAGATTGACGGCGAGAAACGATCCGCGCGGAAGCTGAGCGGACTCCTTCAGCGCATTCATGACAGCAGACGTGTCGAGAGCTGCCCCGAGTCCACAGTGCACGGATTCGGCAAACCAGCTCTCGGTTGTGCCTCCGCCGTCCGGAAAACGCGACAGAGCCTCGTATCCCTCGATCGCGCCGTCGAGCGCGCGAACGATCGGCTGAAACACGATCGTCGGGCCACCCGAGTCGATGACAGCCCGGATGCGACGCGACGCGTGTCGCCGGTGAGAGGCGTCCCTAATCGGTAGCACGGGCCCGCAAGGGTACGACCGAGCAGAGCGTCATCGACACTGCATTCTCTCTGATCGACCTGCTTGCCGCCGAGGGATCGGACTCTCCGAAACCGAGAAGGAGCGCGTGCAGACGCGTCTCGTCCCGTGGCCAGGTGAGGCCGAATGCGTCGGCAACGGCGAGATAGTCGTTCACCCGTTGCTCAACGCTCAGGGCACCGACAATACGGTTGCGCCGAAGGAACTCTCGCATTGCCCGCCATCGCCACCGGTCGGCGATCAGCCGAAAGCGCATGCTGCGATACGGGTGCATCGGTCTCTTTCTTCCGGGTGTCAGATGACGGTGCCGAGGTCGCGAGCAACGATGTTATCCAGAGCTCGTTCGGCAAGCGCGGCGATGGTCATGGACGGGTTGCAGGCCGCGGTGTTGCCGGGCATCAGCGCACCGTCGAGCACGTACAGTCCGCGTTGCCCGTGGACGCGGCCGTCGAGGTCGCACACCGGGCCGATGTTGGCCCCGCCCAACGGATGCCAGGTGGACGGGAACAGCGCATTGGTGTCGGTGAGAATGCTGCCGGTCCCGGCGATGCGGCGTACCGTCGGATCGATGGACCCGTCCTGAATGACGGAGTCGCCGTTGGCCGGCCAGTGGAGATGGGCCTGATCTCGCGCCGAGTCGTAGCCGAAGTGACCACGGCCGTTGCTGACTCCGTATCCGACCAGCATGGTGCTGCGGGCATCGACTCCCAGTGGCGGTATCGATGCCTGGATGACGGTGTGGGCAGTGCGCGGGTCGTCCCAGTTCAAGCTGCCGAACACCACCGGACCACCCTGCGGTGTACCGAAATTCTGCTCGATGCTGGACCACACGTAGATGCGATCGGCGTTGGTGCCCCAGCCCTGACCCAGCTGGTCCGGCAGATCGGGAACGGCCCCGGTGGCGCTCGCGCGAACGAGCATCTTGGTGGTGTTCAGGCTTCCCGCGGCCATGATCAGTGCACCGGTGGTGAGAATCTTGTTCTCCAACACCGTTCCGTCGGAATCGATTCGGTCCACGTGGACGATCCAGCGGCCGTCGGCGGCGCGCTCGACATGCGTGACGTTGTGCTGCGTCGCCACGGTGGCCAGGCCGGTCGCCTCGGCGGCTGCGATGTAGGTGACGTCGACAGAATGCTTGCCGCCGTTGTTGACTCCGAACGCACCGGTCCCGTCGGTGTAGGACGGCGTCATCACCCCGCGGGTCTCGTCGAGGGCATAGTTCCAGTCGATCGGCATCGGAATCTTCGACACCGGCAGTCCCGCCCGCCGCGCATTGTCCGCGAACACCCGCGCCGCTCGGTAATTGGGAGTGTCGATCAACTCGTCGGGGGCTTGCGCGAGCTGCAGCATTCGCGCGACGCGGGGGTAGTGGACTGCGTTCAACCTCGTCCAGTCGAGCTCGGCCGGAAAGTGTGCCTCGAACACCGCCCGCGACGGCTGCAAGCTCATCCCCTGATAGATCAGGGATCCACCGCCCACACCCGCGGCGCACAGCGCGGTCATGTTGTCTCCGGGAACGGCCTCGAGCAGTCCGACGTACGGATCGAACGGAACCGGCCTGCCGAACAGGTTGGGGCTGGAGCCGTACCACAGCATCCTCTTGTCCGGCGCGGTCGCATTGGGGAAGGTATCTGCATTCGGCCCTGTGGGCCAACGTCTTCCGCGCTCGAGCACCAAAACGGGAATGCCGGCCTCGGCCAGCCGCAACGCTGCGACGCCACCGCCGAATCCGGAGCCGATCACGACCACCCGATGGTCTTCCCGGGTGAGCGGAATGCGAGTTCTGACCCCTGCCCGGGCCACCCCGGTACCCGCGACTGCGGCCAGGCCGGCAACTGCAGTTGCGCCCAGAAATGACCGACGATTCAGATTCGACACGTTCCCCCCAGGGTTGCGGACAGCACGCATCAAGACTCAAGTCACACGCGCGCCGTGCAAAACTAGACAGATGTGTCCTCAGGTGTCAAGTTTTGGAGGCTGAGCAAACGGCAGAACGGGAATCAACCACCGCTCCAGGTAGCGACGCAAACCGTCGTCCTCGTGAATGGCGGGGTCGTCGAACAGGATGACCGACAGCGCGACCCGTACGAGGACTCCGTCGATACCGTCGAACTGCGCGGAATCGAATCCTGGATTGCGCTCGACGTATCCGTCGAGGAACTGACGAACCACCGGTAGCGCACGCTCCATCATGTCCGCGTCGAACAGCGGATTCGCATTGCCCGAGCGCAGCAACGAATTCAGAACCGGTTCGCGCCGAATGAGATGGCGTGCGGCGACGATCGTCTCGACGATGAACTGCGTCGGAGTCTCGGCCTGATCGGCCTTCTCCCGTATCCCACCCATGACATCGACGACCAGTCCGATCATGGCCTCGGAGATCATGTCCTCGCGGGTGGTGACGATCGAGTACACCGTCTGACG
>NZ_LVCU01000169.1:0-5863 GCF_001647185.1 Rhodococcus sp. EPR-147 | reverse complement strand
CTGCTTGGACCGCATGGTCCGATTATGACGCCACGGGCGAACGATATGCTCACACTGTTCGACACAGGGGGTTCTGGATTTGAACGACGACATGACGGCCGCGTCGACGCGGCAAACGATCACCGGTACGACCAGCGGAGACCTCGACGTGATCGAGGCCGACGGTTTGATCCACGCACGGGGAATTCCCTACGCCACCGCCACGCGCTTTCGGAAGCCACAACCGGTGAACACCCCGGGGACGAAGCGCGACGCCACCCGCCGCGGCCCGGCCTGCATTCAGATTCCGTCCCGGCTCGACAACGTCACCGGTCCGATAGTCGACACACTCGACCAGAGCGAGGACTGCCTCGTGCTGTCGGTGACCGCTCCCGTTGCGGCCGAGGGACTTCCGGTCATGGTGTGGCTGCACGGTGGCGGCTACGTCTCCGGCGGCGGAGAGGCCGAGAAGTACGACGCAGACCACCTCGTCCGGGAGGGCGTGGTGGTCGTCAGCGTCACCTTCCGTCTCGGCGGTTTCGGCTACCTGACTCCGAAAGACACGGGGGACAGCAACATCGGTGTTCAGGATCAGATTGCCGCACTGCACTGGGTGTCGACCAACATCGCTCGATTCGGCGGTGACCCCACCAACGTGACCCTGTTCGGTCAGTCCGCGGGCGGCGATGCCATCCTCTCGCTGATGGCATGCGAGGCGGCCGCAGGGCTGTTCACCAGAGCAATCGTGCAGAGCGCACCACTCGGATTGCGATCGGGCCGTTCGGCTCTCTACAACACCGCAAGAAAGGCTTTCGCAGCTCGTTTCTCCACGGACCCGGCCACCGCACCTGCGTCGGATGTCCTGGATGCAGAGCGTGCCGTGACACAGGCTGTGCGCAGGTTCGGTGCCGCGGGCGGAATGCCGTTCGGGCCGGTTGCTCACCTCGAGCCCCTCTCCGATGACCCCGACGCCGCCCTACGCGACACTGCCACTCGCGTCGAACTGCTGATCGGCCACACCAGAGACGACGCCGCCCCGTTCGTGGACATCGTGTCGAGCATGCTGTGGCTCAACAGGTTCGGCGTCGTCAGTTCGGTACTCACCGCTCCGGTGGTCCGTCTCGTCACCAACCTGCTGTTCGGCGTGGATTCGATGGTGAAGATGTGGCACGGTGCCGGTGGTCGGGTCGCGTCGTACCGCGTCGACTGGGCACCGAAAGGTGCTCCTCTGAGGGCGTGCCACTGCATCGAATTGCCGCTGCTGTTCGGTGAGGCATGGTCGGACGCACCCATGCTGGCGGGCAACACGCCGCCGTCGGAGTTGGCCGCCAGGGTCCGTCGAACATGGGCAGCCTTCGCCAGAGACGGAGTGGCTGGGCTGCCTGCGCGCTCACTGGTGTTCTGAGCGGCTCTCCCTCTTCGACCGTCAGAGCTGAGTGTCGGCAAGGACACCGGCAATAGCGAACCCTCCGGCGATGGCGCACCCTGCCACCCGCGTCCGCTGAGGCAGGTACGCGGTCAGGGCGAAGGCACCGGTATCCCAGACATCGACTGCCACCCCGGCGCGCAGCAAGGTGCGCACCAACTTCGGTGCATACATGGTGGCCGCAAACAGCCCGCCTCCGATGTAGAGCTCGCGAATTCCAAAGGTGCGGGCGGCAGCTCGCGTGGTCGCCACGGCCGCGTCGGGCCCGGCGAGGAGTTCGTTGGCGCGAGTGGGCGCGATCATATGAGCGATTCCGATTGCGGCGCGGCCTATTCCGACAATCTCGGGAAGGCGTCGTACAAGTGTGGAGCCAGTAGCCATGAATACGTTCCTCAGGTAGTGGAGAGAGTGTTCTCGCGAGCCAACCGCCGGAGCAGACCGACGGGCTTCTTGATGCCGAATGCGACGATGGTGGTGCGGCCGTCCTCATGGCTCCACTGCAGCAGGGCAGATCCGTCGTCGACGGATCCCTCCAGAACGGTCGGATCTCCCTGCAGGGGTAGAGGACCGACGACTTTGATGGACAGCCCCAGGATTTCGGTCCAGAAGTAGTCGTCGGTGGGTGCGCAGGTCGGTTCGATGCCGAGCGCGGAGGCTGCGGCAACTTTGCCCTGCGCAACGGCATTGGACCAGAACGGTGCTCGACGGGACGCTGTGCGCGAGTACGCGACATCCCCGGCCGCATAGATGCCGGGAATGTCTGTAGCGCAACGGTAGTCGATTCCGACCCCGATCCGGTCCGCGATGCCGGTACCGTCCAACCAACCGGTCTGCGGCTCGTCACCGGCGCAGGTGACAACGAGGTCGGCAGTCAGCGTGCGATCTGCGAACTCGATACCCGTGACGGGATCACCCACCAACGCGACAGGGGCGTCCGCACGAACGAACTCGACCGAGGCAGCCTCGGCTCGCGCGACTATCGCGTCGGACAGGAAGGAACCCAGGAGCCGTTGCAACGGTGGATCCACATCGACGACGGTCACCGCTGTCCCGCGTGCAGCGCAGGCACCGGCGACCTCCATGCCGAGGAACCCTGCACCCACCACGATCGCAGTCGACGCCTCGTCCAGTGTCGGACGCAGGGCACGGACGTCCGCGAAGGTCCGCAGCACCGTCTCACCCGACTGATCCGGATGGGCGATGCGCCGGGCGGACGCTCCCGTGGCCACGATCAGCGCGTCGTAGGGAACGTCGATTCCAGCAGTCGTGGTGACTATTCGTCGTGTGGCATCCAACGACACCGCCGGATCGACGATCGCCGTGACGTCGAGATCGGAGAGATCCCACGTCTCGGCCTCGGCCGCTTCACCTTTGAGCATATGCTTCGACAACGGCGGTCTCGCGTAGCAGCCGTCGGCGTCGGCACCGATCATGACGATCGAACCCCGGTGCCCGCGGGCACGGAGCTCACGGGCGGCGGTGCACCCGGCGATGGAGTCTCCGACGATGACGATACGACGGTCGGTGGCGCTCACTTGCTCTCTCGGAGAGCTGCCACGGGACACGCTCCGATCGCCGAACGTGCCGTGGAGGCAAGGTCGTCGGGTATGTCGCCGCCCTCGAAGGCGTAGCGAAGCTCGCCCTCGTCGTCCAGGCTGAAAACCTTGGGAGCTTGATCGGCACAGATTCCGTGCCCTTCGCACCGATCCCAGTCGACGTCGATTCTCATTGCGATGTCCTCTCTGCAGCCACCAGTTTCAGTGGGAGTTGTTCGTATCGGTGAATGACGTTGTTGACGGCCCTCTTCGGTGTTCCCGACGAGACGATTCGTTCGACCCGGCGCGCGAGCACCCGGAGCATGGTCTGCGCTTCGAGACGCGCCAATCCTTGACCGGCGCAGCCGTGCGTACCCGAGCCGAAGCCGAGTTGGCGAGCCGCATCGCGGGTGATGTCGAAGGCGTCGGGGTTGTCCCATTCCCGCTGGTCGCGGTTCGCCGACGCGTAGATCACCAGCACACGGGCTCCTGCCGGGATTCTCGATCCGCCGATATCGGCGTCGCGCACAGCCTTTCGAGAAAATGCTCGAATGGGTGACTCGTACCGGACCACCTCGTTGACGGCGTTGGGAATCAGGTCCGGGTTCTGCCGTATCGCCTGCCATTGCTCGGGATGCCGGGCGAACAGGTCCAGCGCGCCGGAAATAGCTCCGATGGTGGTATCGAGTGACGGTCCGAGGTAGTCGATCATCAGTGCCGGGCACGCCGACTTCTCGAGTCGGTTGTCGTCGGCGGCGATCAGCACGTCCTCGCCCATACTTCCGGGTAGGACCGACCGCTCGCGCACCACCCGCTTCGAGAAAGTCAGCATCTCGGTCGCGGCCTTCACCGCGGTGGCGGAATGCCGATTGACAGGCCCCAGTGAGTCGAAAGTTGCTCCGGCCCACCGCAGAAGGTCCTCGCGGCCATCCTCGGGCCAGCCGACGAGGTCAGGCACGATCGACATGGGCAGCGCCGTCGCGAGATCGTCGACTCCGTCGACGAACTGTTTGCGCAACGCGACGTCGACGATGCTTTCCGCCTTCTCCGAAATTGCCGTGGTCATCTTCCGAACCGCCCTCGGAGTCAGACGGTGCGCCAGAACCGCGCGCTTCGATGCATGCTCGTCGCCATCGCTGTTGAGGGTCGTGCCCCGGCCGAGCCGGTTGGCGATGGGGTTGAGCGCGACGCCGTCACCCGAGATGAAGGTCTCGTCGTCGAGCAGTACTTCCTTGCACTCGGCATACCGAGGGACCGCGAACACCTGCTGACCCGGTAGCCACACCACCGGGCCGAGCTCCCGCAATCTCGCATAGTGCGGGTAGGGATCGAGAATGGCGTCGGTGGAGTAGATGTTCCTGCGGTACTGGGGAATCGACACGTCGGTTCTCATCAAGTCCTCGATGTGGCCACGGATCCGACGACGTTCGTCAGACATTGACGATATCGTCACTCACCGCACCTCGCCCAGTCAAGCATTTTTGACGAATTCGTCAATATTTGTCGCGATAGGCTGCTCTCGCCACCTTCCAGAGCAGGAGCACACCGTGACCGAAGGCAACCGTGTCGAGCGCCGCAAGGCCCGCACCAGAGCCGCTCTCGTCAGGGCCGCGCAAGGGTTCCTGGCGAGCGGAAACACCAACGCGCCCGTTCTGGAAATAACCCAGGCCGCCGAGGTCAGCAATGGATCTTTCTACAATTACTTCGAGAGCAAAGAAGAGCTGTGGCAGGCGGCCATCGACGCGGCCCTCGAATCCGCCGGCGACTTCCTCGACTCGCTCACCGTTGGTCTGGACGACCCCGTCGAGAAATTCACGCAGTCCTTCCGATTGTCCGGACGACTGTTCCGCCTCGAGCCGGAACTGAGTCGCGTTCTGCTCAACTCCGAGGCTGCGGCATTCGCCGCAGCCGGCGGCCTGGCACCGCGTTCACGCCGCGATATCGAATCGGCCGCCGCCCAAGGGCGATTCGATGTGGACGACGCAGATGTCGCACTCGCCATCGTGGCCGGCTCCCTGCTGTCGATGGGTCGACTGCTGCTCGCCCAACCCGATCGCGACGAAGCGACAACCGTGGACGACACGACGCAGCGCGTGCTCCGAGCGCTCGGGATCTCCGCCGACGAGGCCGAAACTCTTTGCAGCCGCGAGCTTCCGACGTCTTACAGCGGCGGAGTGCACGCAGCGATCGACCCCGCAGCCCAGCCGTAACGAACGCGGGAAAAACAGGGCAGACGTGCGGTGGTCGTACCGTCAGGCTCTGTGATGACGCGCGCGGGCGTGCACAGGCACCTCGACGGGAACCGATACGTCAACGGGTTCGACCGTCCGATCGCCACCGCGCGTGCTCATCTTCATGAAGTTCTGCAGTTCGTCGTGGATAGGTGTGTCGGTCATGAGACTCGACCTTCTCGACCTACGATCCGCAGGTCGGTTCGGTTTCGCTGAACCATTGTGTGCGCTGGACGAGCGGCGTGACACCGACACTACGGCGTTCCTCCCACGCGGTCCACGCTGCGCCGACCATCGTGCACCAGAACTCCGTTGCTATCGACGGGCGAGGGGCTCGGGGTCTACTGTCGCTCCCACGTCGACATGACCTACAGGATCGAGTCCGAGTGCTCACCTACAGTTTCAACCTCGACTATCGGGGAGTGTGTCCCATCTGCGACCAGGTCACGTTGGGCGAGAACGTCGTCGATTCACCGCTGGTGGGACCGGCCAACAGCCGCATCTACGCCTCGTGTGAAGCGTGCGGATGGGAAGGACCGGGATGACGGCTCAGCCGATCACCGGCAGGCGATCCTTCGTCAATTCGTCGAGTTCAGCCTGCATCGCAGAGTGAACGCGATGTGCGAAGTCCTCTGCGGACTCGTCGGGCTCGGGACGCATCGGCGCGAGAACCGACGTCTGCAGCTTCGTCG
>NZ_LVCU01000168.1:0-9658 GCF_001647185.1 Rhodococcus sp. EPR-147 | reverse complement strand
TGCCGTCTTGTTCAATCGGAGCGCCTTGGCGATGCGACGACCACTGCTGAGGACGAGGAGTGACTCACCCGCGCCCGCGGTCACGACCGGAACTATCGGCACCCCGGCTTCCATCGCGAGACGCGCGTAACCACTGCGTCCGGCGAAGACGATTTCGTTTCGGTGCCGCCACGACTTCAGTGCATCGAGGTCGCCGCCGGGAAAGACCAGAACATTGTGTCCCTGCTCGAATGCGTCGAGAGCGTTCTCTCGCGCGGCCGGCCGCGCGCCGAACGGCTCGAGCAATTTCCCGGCACGCAGTGTCCACGCGATCTGGTGCGTCAACGCGATGATCTCCCTGGACAGGTTCAGATCGTCGTACGCAGCCGAGAACGCGAAGACGTTCAGATCGATCACTCCGCCGAATCCGTGATTGCACACGAACAGTACGGGCTCGTCGGGAACCGGTTGCGCCACGGACACTTCGAGGCGGTTGTACAGACGGACCGCATTGATGCCCATGGCCCGAATCGCGCGAGGTACTTTGTGCATGCGCGCACTGTATCGGGGACCGCCCGCATCCGTATCTGGATCCATCACGTCCGGTCGTTCAGAAATGCCTCGAGTTCGGCGAGGAATCGCTCGGGCATCTCGATGTGGGGCCAGTGACCTGTTCCCTCGATATCGACCGACGAGGCAGCGGGAACCGCCTTCAGGAACCGCTCGACGTCGGACGGCGGAGACAGGGGGTCTCCCGGTCCCCTGATGATCCGCGTCGGACACGTGATGCGGTGCAGATCGGCGCTGGGGTCGCTCGCGACAGTCGACAGCAGGGAAGGAAACGACCCGGTCGCGCCCAGTTTGGCCATGACCTGTTCCATCACCTGCGGATCCAGCTGTCGCGGTGCCTCCACGAACGGCCCGAGCACCAAAGACAGCGCAGTGGGCGAATGCGCAACTCTGCGGGCAAGGCGTGCAGGAAGCGGCATACCGATCGTGACCAATTCCATCAGAAGCGTTGCCACCGAGCGTGGTTGGTTGCGAAAGGTCTTGACCGGGCTTCTCGCCAGGCCGGTGAGCGACAGAATGGGTCCACCGGTGATGACGAGTCGCTCGACCAGATCGGGGCGCTCGATCGCCAGGCGGGTGGCCACGATGGAGCCCATCGAATGCCCGACGACGGTCGCTCTCGGTACCTCGAGCGCATCGCACACCGCCGCCACCGCACGCGCCATGCCCTCGAAACTGACACCGGCACGCGAGAATTGCGAGTCACCGAACCCCGGAAGATCGACTGCGATCGCCCGATGCGTCCGCGCCACCTCCGGCAGGATCTCGACGAACCAACGCCAACTCGCCGCGATCCCGTGGAGGAAGATCACCACCTCGCCGCTGCCGCTCGGGTTCAGATCGACCAAGCGAATTCGTTTGCCCTCCACGAGAACGTCTCGTGTCGAGCCCTGCCAATCGATGCTCTGCCAACGTACCCGGTCGGGATTGGGCATTGTCTCTCCATCTCTCGTGCGACGCTGCGCAGACAGTCAGATCCGGGACCGTGCGACGTCGTACACGCTGCGCCACCGTGTCTCGAGGAAATCGGCCAGCGTCGTTCCGGCCTCGCTGGCCGAACCTGTTGTACGCCAGGCAACATGTCCGTCGGGTCGCACCAGTACCGCCCCGGAAGTACCTACCTCGTACAGGTCGATCAACCGGTCACGATCGGTGCCCGACGGCGCGTCGGCTGCAACCATGACCACCCCTGGGCCGCCTGCGTCGAGCTCGGACACCACCGGATCCCACTCGCGGCCGGCAAATGTCAGCAGCGTCAACTTGTTTCGATCCAGAGTGCCGTGCGCATCCACCGAGGTGCCGTTCACCGACAGGACCGCGTGCGGAAGGCGGGCACCGGGGTACGTGGTGGGCAGGTAGTCCACCACGTCTTCGGCAGGCTTGGTCGCAGGATCCTGCGCGATCAACGAACTGGCGTACAGATAGCCGAACTGCAGGCCGATCGAGACGAAATGCTCCACCTGACCCGGAATCGCGTCGGCGATCTCGCGGCGAAGCCGAGCCGAACCGGGCGCGCCGGGGTTCACCTTCTGCGAGCGCGCCATCTGCCGCCGTGTCGCCCCCGCGGCCAGTGGCGCGATCAACTTTCCTGGAATCTTGTTCAGCGGTGGACGTCCCATCACCTGTGTCGCCTTCGCCAACATCTTGTTGGTGATGCCCACTCTCTTGCCGATGTCGTCCATCCGGAAATGGTTCGCCACACTCTGCTCGGCGAACTTCTCCACCACCGGGCGGCGTTCCGTCTCGTAGGTGTCCAACAGGGAATCGGAGGCGTCGCCCGACAGCACCGCGTCGAGCTTCCATGCCAGATTGTGGGCGTCCTGAACACCCGAGTTCAGGCCGAAACCGCCGGTGTGCGGAAACCGGTGTGCCGCATCGCCGAGCAGGAACAAACGACCTTGTCGGAACGCATCGGCGGTCTGCGAGGTCATCACCCAGGTTCCGGTCGATTCCAGATCGAACTCGTGATCGCCCAACACCTTCGGCAGTGTGCGCAACCAGAACGCTCGACTGTCCTTGGCGATCTCCTGCTCGGGGTGCAGGTAGGCGGTCATCAGAATGTATCGATGGTCGGCGTGCGCGATCATCACGCCGCACAGCTCGGGCGTGTAGATCCAACTGAGCAGCGGCCGAGCATCGTCGGGAAACAGCGTCTTCGAGGTGAAGAAGGCGCTTCCCATGTTTGCCAGCACCGGTCCGGTCAGACCGACCCCGGTACCGTCCCTGGTCGCACTGTTGGCACCGTCGCACGCGAGCACGTACTGGGCCTCGATATCGGTGATGCCACTCGCACAACGCCCACGAACACGAGCGCTGGACGAGTCGGATTCGACGGACTCGACAGCGCAACCGCGCCTGAACTCGACCAACGGTTCGGCGTCGAGCGCATCCCACAGGGCAGGCATCAGCAGATGCTGACCGATGTGCGAGACCAGGAACGGGCTCTGGCTCTCGACGATGGCCTTACGCTCGGGGTCCGAGAGCAGGTCGATCGAACCGATGGCCTCGTCCGCGAGATCGCCGTACCAGCTGATCAGATTGACCGTCTCGTGCGGTGGCGACATCGCAGCGATGGAGCGGGCCAGCTCCGGGCTGCACTCGTTCCAGATCTCGAGGGTGCGCGCATTGATCACGTGCGCGGCAGGATGGAACAGCGGCGCACCTCGTCGCTCGAGCACAACGCTGCGAATCCCTCTACGCGCCAACAGCAATGCGGCGGTACAGCCGGCCGGTCCCGCCCCGACCACGACGATCGGCGCAGTCATCGGACCACCGTCTCCTGAGTTCCCAGATCGATGGTCCCGTCGGTGGTCTTGATACCGGCGGTGATCACGTCGTCCACCGAGAGATATTTCGGATTCTTCGCCTGCCGGGCGAAGAAGAACTTCCACTTCAGAGCCGGTGGAATCAGCTCACCGATCTTCTGCACGATCCTCGGTGGCGCGGAAATGGCTGTCCCGATGGGAGTTCCGGTGAGGAGGACGTCACCGGCGGTCATGTTCTGAAAGCGGGCCAACCTGGTGAGCACCTCGGCCGGCGGAGTGATGAGGTCGTTGCCGATCGTCTGGTCCTGGCGGGTCTCGCCGTTGACGGCCAGCGTCATGTGCAACTCGGGGATGCGGCGAAGCTCGTCGTTGTCGAGCAACACCAACCTCGGGCCGAGCGGGGTGAACGTGGGATACGACTTGCTCTCGTAGACCTGGACTTTCGTCAGCTGGATCTCACGAGCGGATACATCGTTGGCCACGACCACACCGGCCACGTAGTCCGAAAGGTTGTCGTCGGTGACCGTCGTACCGATCGGGATCTCGGCACCGACGACGATTCCGAGTTCGATCTCGTAATCCAGCAGCGCTACCTCGGCCGGTTGACGAATGGGATCGAACGGGCCGGAGACCGACGCCGAGGACTTACGAAAGAACGTCGGCTGCAACGTGTTCGGGTCGGAGCCGGCATCGATCGCGTGGGATCGATAGTTGAGCAGCTGCGCCACCACCCGGCACGGCGTGGTGATCGGAGAGACGAGCTCTAGCTCGCCGACACTCGTACCCGCACCCGACGCACCCGTGATGGCACCGCGGTCGGCGAGAAGTTCGCGGGTGGTCTGGGCCTCGGTGTCGATACGGATTGCACGGTCGCCGTCGAGACGCCACCAACCGTCGACTGTTCGAACTACGTTGACAGACATGTGATTCTTCCTCCCCCTCGTTGGATCAGCAGCTTGTTGTGTCACAGAGTTTTCGGCGTGATGGTCTTCTTGTTCGCGACGACCGGACGCCCGGGCCGAGTTCCGGCCTCGCGTCGGCGAAGCTCCTCGTGGGGCACGCCGTTGCGCAGCTGACTGAGCAGGTAATCGGGGTCGATGTTGACGCCGATGGGGTTCTTGGCGAACTCCTCGGTGAAGAAGAATGCCGCGGTGTTCTCGGCGTCGAAGTTCTCGACCTGGAACTCGAGCCGCACCCCGTCGGGATCCTCGTAGTAGAGCGAGATCGTCGGCCCGTGATTGATCGACCAGACGGGGAGGATGTCCATTCGCTTGAGTCGCACATAGTTCTCCAGCAGCCGCTCGAGGGAGTGGAACGTCAGCGCGATGTGGTCGATTCCGTAGGCCTTGCGCCTGAACTTGGCGAACGGGAACAGGAACCTGACGGGCTTCGGCACTGCGATGATCGCCAACCGGTGCGACTCGTCGTCCCAGGTCAGGAACGTGATTCCCTCGTCCTGATAGACGATCTCGGCACCGAACACCGCTCCGTACCACCGCACCATCTCCTCGGTGCGAGCGGACTTGACCACCCAGTGGGCGATGAGATCGGGCGCCACCCTCGGCGCTTTCCGACTCCCTGCATCCTGCGTCGTACTCATCGAACGACCTTTCTTCGGGTCAATTGTTGTGACCGACGCTACGTCCACTTTGACTACTGGTCAAGAATTTGAACGAAGGTCAGGATGGTCTGCGTGTGGTGCGCTAGTGTCGGATCGGTGTCGACCAACCCGCCTCCCGGAGCCGAGCGGTCCCACCGTGCCCGCCCTCGGAAAGACCGTCGCCAAGCGCTGATCGACGCCGCGATCGAGCTCCTGGCCGAGGGCAAGAGCGCCGACATCAGCGCAGCGGCCATATCGCGTCGCGCAGGAGTGGCCCACGGGCTGCTGTTCTACTACTTCACCGACAAACAGGGCCTCGTCGCGGCAGCGCTGGCCGACGTCCTGGCGAACCTGGCCGAATTCCAGGAACCCGAGGCCGGTGAGCAGTCCGTGCGGGCCCGCGTGGAAGGTTTCGTGCGCCGACACATCGAGTTCCTCGAACGACACCGCGCCCTCTACGTCCGGGTGATCCGCGAGGGAGAACTGGGCGATTCCGTCGTCGAAGACGCCGTCCGGAAGGCCCGCGCGGAGGGCGCTCAGCAGGTCGCGGCCCTCGCCGAGCTCTCGGAACCCCTGTCTGCGTTGCAGAGTGCCGCCATCTCCGGGTGGACCGGCTTTCTCGATAGAACGGCCGACGCGTATTTCGACACCCCCGATCTCGAACTCGATGCGGTGGTCGAATTGATCGTCGACACCTTCGAGGCTGTCGTGGCGGCAACACACTCGCCTCTGGAGACGGGTAATCGGGATCAGTAGGACCAAGGTCGAGCCCCTCACAGGACTCGAATTGAGCAATCTGCACCATTCGAACGGCAACACTTGCGCAGCTGGGTAGACGCCTGGTCCACTGTCCCCCATCGCAGCTCAGTTGCACTCTCTCGGCGATTCGCAACCCGAACGCCTGCCCGGGCCACCGGACCACACTCGGTCCCGCGTCGTCCGCGTTCTCATTCACCCTCTCGGCCTCGGCCGGCATCAGGACGTTCTTCACCGTCGACTCAGGAGCCCTCTGTCATGACCAGCATCAGCCCCGCCGACCGCCGTTCGTCTGCCGGTGACGGCGAAGACCTGCACGACATCGCTCTGCGGGTGCTGTGGTTGTCGACGTCGATGATTCACCATGCCAATCGAATTCGGCCCAATCCGACAGGGTTGAAGGTCGGCGGCCACCAGGCGTCCTGCGCGTCGATGGTCTCGATCATGACCTCACTGTGGTTCGAGCAGCTGCAGCCCGGCGACCGCGTGTCGGTCAAACCCCACGCCTCGCCGGTGCTGCACGCGATCAACTACCTTCTGGGCGAGTTGGACGAGAAGTACCTGACGACTCTCCGCTCGTACGGCGGACTGCAGTCCTACCCGTCCCGGGCCAAGGACCCCGACACCGTCGACTACTCCACCGGATCGGTCGGCATCGGTGCCACGGCCCCGATCTGGGGTGCGATGTCCCGACGCTTCGTCGAGGGTCGGTTCGGTGCCGATGATTCCGCCCCCAGGACATCGGGATTCAGCGGACGGCAGTACTCACTGGTCGGTGACGCCGAACTCGACGAAGGCGCAGTCTGGGAAGCCGTCATCGACCCGGGCATCACCGAGCTCGGCGAGATCGTGTGGATCGTCGACCTCAACCGGCAGTCGCTGGACCGAGTGGTCCCCAACATCGCGGCGCGGCGGCTCGAGAAGATGTTCGACGCTGCCGGCTGGCAGGTCATCACCGTCAAGTTCGGCCGATTGCTCGAAGACCTCTTCGCCAAGCCGGGCGGCGACGCACTCCGCACCCGAATTCTGGACATGCCGAACCCCGAGTATCAGCGCTTGCTGCGCTGCAGCGCCGACGAGGTGCGCACCCGCCTTCCAGGATCCGGGCCCGACGCCGCAGCGATCGCCGAACTGATCGCCGATCTCGACGACACACTGCTGACCGAGTCGATTCGCAACCTCGGCGGACACGATCTGGATGCGTTGCGCGAGGCCTACTCTCGCATCGACGACACCCGGCCCACCGTGATCGTCGCGTACACGGTCAAGGGCTTCGGTCTGCCCACTCAGGGACATCCGCAGAACCACTCCTCACTGTTGACCGTCGACGAGTACGCGGAGCTCGCTCGCAGCCTCGACCTGGATCCCGCTGCGCCGTGGGGTCGCTTCGACGACGACAGCGCACCGGGACGGCTGTGCGCTGCCACCGCGGAACGGCTACGCCGCGAACCGGTTCCGGCGTCGAACCCCCCTGCCGTTCCCACCGACATCGGGCGCACACCGAAGGGCACCGCCACCACCCAGGCTGCCCTCGGCCGCACACTGATAGACCTCACGCGTGAGGCCCCGGAAGCAGCGAAAAGGGTTGTGACAGTGAGCCCCGACGTCAGCTCCACCACCAACCTCGGCGGCTGGGTCAACAAAGTCGGTGTGTGGTCCTCGTCCGATCGGCACGACTGGTTCGGTGACGACGCCGAGACGATCATGCACTGGCGCGAGGGACCGAGCGGTCAGCACATGGAACTCGGCATCGCCGAGACCAACCTCGTGGGACTGATGGGCGAACTCGGTGCCACGTGGAGCCGATGGGGACAGCCGCTGTTCCCGATCGGCGTCATGTACGACCCGTTCGTCGAACGCGCCCTCGAACCGTGGTCGTACGGCATCTACGCCGGCGGTCAATCGATCCTCGTCGGCACTCCGTCCGGAGTCACACTGGCTGCGGAAGGTGGTGCGCACCAATCGATCAAGACACCGTCGATCGGTCTCGAACAACCCGGCTGCATCAGCTACGAACCCGCATTCGCCATCGACGTCGAATGGACCCTGCTCGCCAGCATCGCGCGGCTGGGCCGGCCCGACGGAACCTCGGCCTACCTACGGTTGTCGACGCGACCCGTCGACCAGTCGAAGGCCGACGTCCCCACCGACCCGGCGGCACGAGAACGTCGCCGACGCCAGGTCGTGGCCGGCGGATACCCACTGGTGCGTCGGGACGGTGCGACGGTGACCATCGCGGCGATGGGAGCAGTGATCACCGAGGCACTCGAGGCCGCCGAGCGATTGAGCAAGGTCGGCGTGATCGCAGACGTTCTGTGCATCACCAGTCCCGGCGAGCTCTACCGCGCGCTGCAAGCCAGGCAAGGACGCGGTGTCGGTGAATCGTGGATTCTCGATCAACTCCTGCCCGCCGATCGAGCGACGCCCATGGTGACCGTGCTCGACGGCCACCCGCACACTCTGGCGTTCCTCGCCACCGTCAACCGCGTGGCCTCGACATCGTTGGGCGTGAGCAACTTCGGGCAGGTCGGATCACTCGACGAGGTGTACAAGCACCACAAGATCGATACCGACTCCATTGTCGGTGCCGCACTCGACGTCACCGATCACTGACACCCGCCCCATCGAGCACACGAAAGAAGACATGACAGCGACCGTCACCACCGACACCGTTGCGATGCCCTCGCTCGGTGAGAACGTCACTTCCGCCGATCAGGAGCCGGAGGTCGCCGCACCCACGGCCGACCGGATCGAGAAGCTGCCCCGAATCAGACGAACCATCGCCACCCGAATGGTTCAATCCCTGCACACGGCAGCGCAATTGACGACGGTCGTGGAAGCCGAGGTCTCCGCGATTGCTCGGGTCAGGCGCGAGAACAAGGACTCGTTCCTGCACCGAACCGGGAACAAACTGTCGTATCTGCCGTTCTTCGTCAAAGCTGCGGTGGAGGCGTTGGCGGACAATCCCGTCGTCAATTCCTCGCTCGATGCCGACGTCAGCACCGTTCCGACCGTGTACCTCTCACTGTCGTACGACCACCGCATCGTCGACGGTGCCGATGCCGCCCGCTACCTCGGTGACGTCAAGCGCAGACTCGAAAGTGGCTACGCCGCAGATCTTCTCGACTGAAACTTGCACCCCACGATCGCCCCGCTCGCAAGAGCGGGGCGATCGGCGTTTCACGCCAGGTACTCCGCGAGTCCGTTCAGAGTGGCGGTGAGCTTCTTCCTGAACGTTCCCTGTAGCGCCTTGCCCACCACTCCGAACAACAGCGGACTGGTCACCTCCAACTCGAGCGTGACGGCTGATCCGCTGCCGCGGGCGGCGCAGTTCATCGTCAGCCGAATCATCGATCCGGTGGATCCGGCTCCCACCAGAACCAATTCCTCCGGCGCACGCAGACTTTCGACCTGGAACTCGATGGTGTCGGTGATGCTGGCGATCTTGATCTTCTCGACTATCGTCGACCCGACCTCGAGGTCCCTCGGGGGCGTCTGCACCCACTCCTCGTGCAAGGCATGCCACTTCTCGAAGGTGATGACGTCGGACAGAGTTGACCACACCTCGTCCTGAGGGGCGGAAAGCTCCTGCGTCATGGTGATGTTCAGCATCCGGGGTCCTTCGTTCGACAACGGTGTTCCCACAACTACGCCATACGATTGACACGAAGTCAATATTGACATGAAGTCAACGCAAGCCTACGTTCGTGAGACACGCCTCACAGGTACGGGGCCGAACCGAAAGCGACGCCATGACGACGACCGAAGTACCGACCGTTGCGACCGCAACCGATGTGATTGCCAATCTCCGAGCTCTCGTGCCCGATCTGAAGGCCGGAGCCGCCGAGAACGAGAAGGCACGACGCCTCTCCGAGGGCACCGTCGACGCCCTCCGCCGCGCGGGCGTATTCCGAATCGCAGCACCGGCGAAGTTCGGTGGACTCGAAACCGATCTGCGCACCATGCTCGACGTCTCGGCCATCATCGC
>NZ_LVCU01000167.1:0-18278 GCF_001647185.1 Rhodococcus sp. EPR-147 | reverse complement strand
GAGATCTACGCGAACGGGCCGGACGCCGTCATTGCCGGCGTCGTCACCCCCGGCGGTACCGCCCGCAAGGTCGAGGGCGGCTACCGTCTCACGGGCACGTGGCCCTACGCCTCGGCCAGCCTGCACTCGGAGTGGTTCACCGGCGGAATCATCATCAACGACGAAGACGGCGACATGCTCGACCAGGGAATGGCATTGCTGCCTCGCTCGGACTACCGCGTCGACGACACCTGGTACGTAGCCGGCATGCGTGCCTCCGGCAGCAACACCGTCGTTGCCGAAGACGTGTTCGTACCCGAACACCGCATGCTCTCGATGATTCCGGCATTCAGCGGTGCCAACGTGGCAGAACGTACCGACTCCGCGTTCGCTCGCTCGGCCTTCGGCCCCATGCTCGTCATGGTGCTGGTCGGTCCGCAGCTCGGGATGGGCCGTGCCGCAGTAGAACTCGTCCGAACGAAGGCGTCCCAGAAAGCGTTGGCCTACACGGTGTTCGACCGGCAGGCCGACTCGGTGGCCTTCCAGATGATGCTCGCCGAAGCCGCACTGAAGGTCGACACCGCGCACCTGCATGCGTACCGCGCGGCGGAGGACGTCATGCGGTGGGCCGAAGCCGGCGAGTATCCGGACCTCCTCTCGCGCGCTCGCGTCCGCGGCGACGCAGCCGTTGCACTGAAGAGCATCAACGAGGCACTCAACATCCTCGTGGATGCCACTGGAGCCGGAGCCTTCGCCGATGTCAATGCACTGCAGCGCATTTGGCGTGACTCCAACGTCGGTGCCCGCCACGCCGTCATGCTCCCGCGAGTGTCGATAGAAACCTACGGCAAGGCACTCCTCGGCTTCGAACTTCATGACCACATCACGCCGATCATCTGACGAGGACCTAGTCTTGTGTCGAACCGTGGGCAGCAGCCGAGCGGGGAGGCCGAGACAGAGGGGACTCGAGGTGCCGAATCGATCCACCCAGCCGGTTGCCCGGGCCACCCGGGCAAGCGCTCGAGCCGCAGAAACCCGTCAGCGCATGATCGACGCGGCGGTCGCCCTGTTCGCGGAAACCGATTACGACAAGGTCGGTGTGGCCGACATCGTGGAGTCGGCGGATGTGGCCCACGGCTTGCTGTTCCACTACTTCGGCAACAAGCGAGGCATCTACCTCGAGTCGATGCGGGCCACTGCCGCGGCGATGTCGCAGGCGTTCGCCGACATTCCCGATTCGACACCCGACGTGCAGATACGGGCTGCTCTGACCAGCCATCTCGAGTACCTGCGCGTGCACCGCGGTCTGGCGCTCCGAATGGTGTTGGGCGGCAGAGGTGCCGATCCAGAAGCCTGGGAAGTTTTCGAAGATGCTCGCACCGCAGTGCTGGAAGCGTCGGCCACACGGCTCGGGCTGGACCCGGAGAACGCCGGCGTCAGGCTGGTCGGACGAAGCATCGTCGCGGCAATCGACGGTGCAACGGCGCGTTGGCTGGAAGAGGACACGCGCATCGACGTCGATCAGATGGTCGAGTGGCTGGTGTACCTCATCGTTGCGTGCCTGAGTACCGCGCCGGTTCTCGATCCCACGCTGAACATCGACGGTGCGGTCGCATTGCTCCGAGGATCGGACTAGATCGCGGGGAATCACCCCACCGAGACGGTCCTTCGCTCACGGACCCGTATTCCTACCGTGGCAATCGCGACCACCACTGCGGCGAGAACGGCTGCCCAAGCGACAGTCGTATCGACCACCTCACCGGAGAAGCGGCCCTGCGCCAACCATCCCAGTCCCCAGACGATCGCCAACATCGGTGCGACCGCACCACCGGAGAACTGGGCCAGAAACACCCCGACACCGGCAGCCACCACGAGCACGATAATCGCCCATACCGTTGCGCCACTGGTCAATCCGAGACTCACCAGCCACGCCGAGACGTTCGCGATCGTCGCCACACACACCCACCCGAGATAGATCCCCATCGTCCCGTCGGTGATCACCGCGTCGGCCACACCCTCCGGTCGATGCTGCTGCATCAGCACGAACACGCGGACGAGTACCACCAGCAAGGCGACGATGACGATCACGCTCAGCCACACCTGGCCGAACTGGATCACGAGAATCCACGCGGGATTGAGCAACATCGACGCGACGATCGGTGCACGCAACGCGTCGTGCCGTGCGGTGCGGCCGGGTAGGAACTGCCATACGGCGTAGGCGATGAGTCCGGTGTAGATCACCGACCAGATCGAGAACGCCGGGCCTGCGGGTGCCACCAGCGTGGACGTGGCACTCAGCGCCCCGCCCGCCGCCTCGGCAATCGGCGTTCCGATCCACGCACCGGACCCCAGAAACGACACCACGACTGCCACGACCGCACTGACGACGACCACTGTTTTCATAGCAGCACTGATCCCCTGAATACGACGGTCGCAAACACCGCTGCCGGGTTGTTTACCCGAATCGGCCACCATTCACGACCTGGTCGACGACGTCCACCGGACGCCCACTGGCAGTTGAGCCTGCCGATTCCCGCCGCGGTCTGGTAGACACGCGGGAGTGAATGCCATCAGTGGTCCGAATCGAGCTCGACGCGTCGGAGCCGTTCTTGCGGCGTCCACCTGCGCGCTCGTCGCGTGCAGCTCCACGCCCGAGCCTGTAACCGCGCCCTCGATCACGCCCGCCGAGACGACGACCGCACCGGCCCCGCAGTACGACCTCACGGGAGTGCCGGGCACCGTTCTCGATTCCGAGGACTTCGGCGATCGATCGACAGAGCTCTCCGCCACCGGAGCCACGCTGTACCGATTCGTCTACGAGTCCACGTCGGGTGTCGACAATTCCCCCACGGCGGTCTCGGGCGTGGCAGCCGTTCCGGCAGGCACCCCACCCGAGGGCGGTTGGCCGACCGTCGTCTACGGGCACGGCACCACAGGAATTCAGGCCGACTGCGGACCCACCCTGTATCCCGATCTACTCGGCTACCAATTCGCTGTGCAGGACTTCACCGAACTCGGATACGTCACCGTGCTGCCCGATTACCAGGGCCTGGGCACCGGCGGCGGCACCCACCCGTACCTGGAACCGCGCACCTCGGGACACAACATGATCGACGCGGCCCGCGCCGCCCAGAGCGCGCTGCCGGACATGTCCACCCGATGGGCCGCTGTCGGGTTGTCACAGGGTGGCCAAGCAGCCTGGGCTGCAAACGAACTCGCCGCCACCTACGGTCAGGGCCTCGAGCTGGTGGGATCGGTGTCGCTGTCGCCGCCGACGGACCTGACGCCCCTGGTGCAGGCGGCAACGGACGGAAACCTCACCAGACCGCAGAAGGAGCTTCTGCCGTACCTGCTCTACGGCGCACAGCAAGTCGACCCATCGATCGATCCGATGGACTACAGCGGCAGCGTCGCGGAGGCCAACAACGAGCTGCTGCTCACCTGCTCGGGCGGCGACACGGACGGCAAGGAGCGAGCAGTCGAGGCAATGGCTCCGGACGAGTACGCGGCTGACTCAGCGCAATCCGAGCAACAGCTGCTCGACGTGATCGGCCGCTACACACTCCCCCAGGTGCGAACCGAGGTCCCGATGTTCGTGGCCTACGGCGCGAAAGACGACATCGTGCTGCCGCAGTGGACCGCCGACGGCGTCGAAAAGGCGTGCGCTCTGGGTGATCCGATCGTCGCGCAGGAGCAGCCCGAGCAGGGCCACGACGTCAGCGACGAGGCCGCCATGCAGTTCCTGGCTGCCGTGTTCGCAGGCCAAACCGTGCCCAGCACATGCTGACGAGCGGCTCCGCGACGGAGAGAATCACCGAGTACACCCATGACGGATTGGTGTTCGACGTCCTCGACCAAGGCCCGCTCGACGGCCCGATCGTGTTGCTACTGCACGGATTTCCCGAGCGGGCATCGTCGTGGTCCGCGGTGATGGCCGTTCTGAACGAGCACGGATTCCGCACTGTCGCACCGGATCAGCGTGGGTACTCACCGCGGGCCCGGCCGAAGCGGCGACGGGACTATCGCATCGGAGCGTTGGTCGGCGATGTCGCCGCCCTGATCGAGGTGATCGGTCAACCCGTTCATCTGGTCGGACACGATTGGGGAGCGAACATCGCCTGGGTCACCGCAGGCCGACACCCTCAACTCGTTGCGTCACTGACGGCGTTCTCGGTTCCGCACCCCGGCTCGTTCATGACTGCGATGCTCACCTCGAAGCAAATTATGCACTCCTGGTACTTCGCGTTCTTCCAACTGCCGCTACTGCCCGAGAAATGGATGATGCGTCCCGGCGCACGGGCCGAGAAGTGGTACGAACGAAGCGGAATGACCGAAGGCGACCTCGAACGAACGAAGACGGAGATCGTCGACTACGGCGCACTCCCCTTCGCCATTACCTGGTATCGCGGACTGCCGTTCTCGAACCCGGGCATCGGCCGTCTACGCATCACCGTGCCGACGTCGATGGTCTGGAGTGACGGAGACACCTTCATCGGACGATCCGCCGTCGACAATGCACAGCGCTACGTCGACGCGACATACACCTTGACCGTATTAGCCGATGTGTCGCACTGGATTCCAACACAGGCATCGGATGCGGCCGCCGCAGCAGTGTTGCGGTCGATCGCCCTCAGCGGCACGTGACCGCTCCACAACCGGAGGCATACTGCACCATGGACACCACCGGCCTTCTCACTGAACTCGTCACCACGAGCACTGTTTCCGGCGACCCCGCACCGCAGCGACTGACCATGAACACGGTTCTGTCGCTGCTTCGAGCGCGCACTCCGATGCTGACCGTGGAAGGCGACACCGACGGTCCGCACCCGTGGATGCTGATAACCAACGAGGCACCTCCCGAGACGACGCGGCTGATGTTCGCCTGTCACGTCGACACCGTCCCGCCCGGCGACCTGAAGCACTGGCAGTTCGATCCGTTCGTCGCCGACATCGAGGACGGCGTCCTACGCGGCCGAGGCACCTCGGACATGAAGGCCGGTCTGGTGGCGGCCACGGCCGCAGTGCTCAACGCCATCGACAACGGTGTCCCGGTCGCATTCCTGCTCACCAGCGACGAGGAGATCGGATCGCTCGGCGCGCAGGCCGCCCGCCATGCCGTCGCCGACTGCAGCGTCGGAGCCGTCGTGGTCCCGGAGGCCACAGGAAACCGCGTACACCTCGGCCACCGCGGTGCGCTGTGGGTCGACGTGTTCACCGCAGGTGTTGCCGCACACGGCAGTACACCGCAACGTGGCGAGAGCGCCATCTTCAAACTCGTCGACGTGTTGGCGCGCGCTAGAGAAGAACTGCCGCTCGCCTCGGATGCATTCCTGGGCGCGGAAACGTTCAACGTCGGACTGATCGACGGCGGTTCGGCCCCCAACATCGTGCCCGACGCTGCCCACGTGGTGATCGACCACCGTACCGTCGGCGATGGCCGGGATCTGCTGGCCTGGTGGAGGGATCAGCCGGAAGTGGATCGTATCGACGCGCGGATCGACCTCCCCGGGGTACGCACCACGCCGGACAACAACTGGATCTCAGCACTCCCGAATCCCGTTGCAGCGGAGCCGGTCACCTACTTCACCGATGCTTCCATCCTGGCCGCCGCGGCCCCGTCGGCCCCGATCGTGGTGTGGGGACCGGGCACGCCGGCGCTGATGCACGCGGCCGACGAGAGCGTGTCCTTGGCCGAACTCGACGCCGCCGTCGCCGCCTACGGCGCGGTGACGCGAGCCTGGCCTACGGTCGACTGACGCACCACCAGTTCAGGTTTGAGCGCGATGTGCGCGGTACCGGTGAGGTCGGTGTTCATCGCCTGATCCAGCAGCCGCGTCGCCTCGGCCGCGATCCGTTCCTGGGGCTGCCTGATGGTGGTGATCGGCGGATTGCTCAAGGCGGAGAACGGAATGTCGTCGAATCCCGTCACCATGATGTCCGACGGTACGGCGAGCCCCAGCGCCTGGCAGCTCTGCAGTACTCCCAGCGCGATCAGGTCGTCGGCACACACCACCGCATCCGGACGAGATGCCGAACTGAGCATCGCCCGAGACGATTCGCGTCCCCAGTCGATCGAGTAGTCGCCCAGCTGGGTCCACTCCTCTCGCGTCTCGATGCCGACGCGGGCGGCGTGCCGAAAGAAGCCGGCCCGGCGCAGCTCGGTGGAGGAGTTGGTGAGCTCCGAGCTGATGAACGCGGCGCTGCGTGCGCCCTGGGCGGCGAGGTGATCCATCAGAAGTGCTTGCGCCGCATCGTCGTCCACGCCCACCCAGTCGGTGTGCGTGTCGAGTGCGAATCGGTCCAGTTGAACGACGGGGATCGCGCGAGCCGAGGCTCGGACGGCGTCGGCGGATCGTTCACCATGGCACGGGCTGATGATGATGCCATCGACCTGACGAGAGACCAGGCTTCGCAGACGCTGCGCTTCGACGGCCGGATCCGAGCGCGAATCGCAGAGGAACAGTTGCAGTCCACGCTGCGAGAGCACGTGTTCGACGTTGACGACGAGCGACGTGAAGAACGGGTTGGCAATGGACGGAACCACCATGCCGATGGTGTCGGTGCGATTGCGACGCAGCGAGCTGGCGATGATGTTGCCGGAGTAGCCCAGCTCGTCCGCTGCTCGCCGGATGGCCGCGGCGACCTCCTCCGAGACCGGCCGAGAACCCGACAGTGCCCGCGACACCGTGGCCGTCGAGACGCCCGCACGTTCGGCGACGTCGCGAATCGTTGCCTTGCGCATCCGACTCCTAGTCTTTGGTGTGGCCTGAGGGTAGCGAACCGTGGACACCGTCCGGTCTGGTTAACACGATAGAGGCAATCGTTTACATAAACGACTCGAGAATTCCTTGACATGAACGGGTGCTGATCCCCTACGGTGCATATACGCAAGGTAATCGATTACATGCCCGACTCGATTGCCCCGATCCCAGGAGCCACCCACGTGAGCACGCCCCCTCCGGAAGCCAGCCCGACACCGTCGCTGGGAGTATTCCCGTCCAAGCCGTCGGCGCTCGCCGACATCGTCGCCACCACCCCCGCCCTCATCGGGGCCATCCACCTCCCCGCGCTCCCGGGAAGCCCGCATTACAAGGGCCAGCCCGTCGCCGAGATCGCCGCCTTCGCAGTCGCCGAGGCACACGCCTACATCGACAACGGCTTCGACGCGGTCATCGTCGAGAACCATTGGGACATCCCGTTCCTCAAGCCCGGTGAACACGGCTACGAAACCGCGGCGACAATGGGCGTCGTCACCGCCGCCGTGGTCGCAGAATTCGGCCGAGCCGTCGGCGTCAGCATCCTGTCCAACGCAGGCGAATGCGGCGTGGCCGCAGCGTGGGCCGCAGGCGCGAGCTTCGTCCGCGTCAACCAGTGGGCCAACGCATACATCGCCAACGAGGGCTTCATCGAGGGCCAGGCTGCCAAGACCACTCGCTTTCGCCATCGCATCGGAGCCACCCCGGTCAAGATCTTCGCCGACGTGCACGTCAAGCACGGTGCGCACGCCATCGTCGCCGACCGCACCATCGCCGAGCAGACCGAGGACGCCGAGTTCTTCGACGCCGACGTCCTCATCGCCACCGGCTCCCGCACCGGTGACGCCGCCTCGGTGGACGAGGTGTCGGTGATCAAGAACAACACCGTGCTCCCGGTCATCATCGGCTCCGGAATCACCGCGGGCAACGTGGGCGATCTGATGAAGGAGTGCGACGGTGCCATCATCGCCTCCTCGGTCAAGGAGAACGCGCGCTGGTGGGGCCGGGTGGACGGCGACAAGGTACGCGCCGTCGCCCGCGCAGCAGGCAAGTAGCGCATGATCGTCTTCTTCGGCTACGCCAACAGCGATGTGACGGTGCATGTTCCGCACGTGCCGGTGCTCGGCGAACGGGTTCAGGCGACGGCCGTCGACACCATCGACGGGGGCATGACCGCCAACGCCGCCGTCGCCGCCGCCCGCATGGGTGCCCGAGTCGCCTTCGCCGGAGCCGTCGGACCGGACCCGCGTTCGACGCAGTTCCTCGCCACACTCGAACACGACGGCGTCGACACCAGCTGGTCACCGCGTGACGCATTCCTCTCCACCGCAGTGGTTCTCATCGCCGACGGCGGCGACCGATCCATCATCAGCCAGGACGACGCCAACGACGCCACCCGGTTGGCTGCGGTGCTCGCCACCCTCGCCGAGGGCGGCGGCCGACTCTTCCTCGACGGCTATCGAGCAGCGATGCTGCCCGCCGAACTCCCCCCGAACGTCAGCCTCGCAATCGACCTCGACGGCTGCGAGGACGCCGATGCCGCGCTGCGCGCATTCGCTCTCGCAGACCACGTGATAGTCGGACGCAGTCTCTGGCAGAACAGCTTCGGCATCGAGGCCGAGCGGTGGTCGACGCTGACCGCCGAGTACGACACCCACCTCGTCGTCACCGATGGCGAACACGGGTGGACCCTGGTCACGCCCACGGGTGAGACCGTCACCGAACCCGCGGTGCGCGTCGAGATCGTCGACGCCGTCGGCGCGGGCGACTGTTTCTGCGGTACCTACATCGCCTTCGTCGACGCAGGCACACCGCCGGCCGACTCGGCACGTCTCGCGGGAGTGTCGGCAGCCCTCGCCTGCGCCACCCCCGGGCCACGCGGCTGCCCCAGCCTCACCGAACTGACCGAATTCACCTCCACGCACGCACCATTCGACCTCCAGGAGATCCCATGATCAAACGCGCACTCCCTCTCGTTCTCGGTGCTGCCGTGGCGCTGACGCTCACGTCCTGCGATTCCGCCGCTCCCAGCGATACCGCCGGTGGGACCGACGTGGCCGCGTCGTCGATCCCCGAGCCCACCCGCGTCGCCGAAACCTGCGAGGGCAACAACGGCACCCTCAAGATCGGGCTGGTGACGATCAACCTTCAGGCCCTGTTCTTCAACCAGATCAACAACGCAGCTCAGAACGTGGCCGATCAGGCCGGTGTCGATCTCCAGATCATCAGCGGCAACGACGATTCCGTCACCCAAGCCAACGCGTTCGACAATCTCATCGCCTCCGGAGTCGACGCCATCATCGTCGACGCGATCGACACCGACGGAATCAAGCCATCCGTGGCCAAGGCAGCTGCCGCGGGCATCCCCGTCGTCGCCGTCGACGCCACCGTCGACGATCCGGCCATCTCCACCCAGGTGGGCACCGCCAACGCCGAGGGCGGGGCGCAGATCGGCGACACCCTGGCCGAGCTCGCGAACGACACCGGCACAGTCGGTATCGTCGGCGCGCTCAACAGCACCATCCAGCTCGAACGCCAGAAGGGCTTCACCGACACCGTCTCCGCCGCAGGCATGACCGTCGGAACGGTGGTCGACGGTCGCAACATCCAGGAGAACGCGCAGACCGCCGCGGAGAACCTGCTCACCGGTAATCCGGACATGGAATACGTCTACGCCACCGGCGAACCCGCGCTCATCGGTCTCGTTGCCGCAGTGAACAGTCAGAGCGCACAGGACCGGGTCAAGGCCGTCGGATGGGACCTGTCGGATCAGGCCGTCACCGCGCTCCAGGCCGGCTGGCTGGAAGGCGTCGTACAGCAGAACACCTTCGAATTCGGTTACGAGGCAATGAATGCCGCCATCGACCTCGGCTGCGGACGCACCGCCCCCGCAGACATCCCTGTCCCGACGCAGATCGTCACCCCGGCGAACGTCGGCGACTACATGTACTACCTGGAGAAGTAGAGCCATGACACAACAGCTTTCACCGGATCCACCCCTGATCGAACTCTCCGGAATCACCAAGTCGTACGGCCCGGTCAAATCACTGCGCGGAGTCGATCTCAGGCTCGGACGCGGCGAGGTACTCGGAGTCGTCGGAGACAACGGCGCCGGCAAGTCGACGCTCATGAAAATCCTTGCCGGCGCCGTTCAACACGACGGCGGTGAGATGCGCGTCGACGGCAACCCGGTGCGCTTCTCGACGCCGCTCGACGCACAGCAGAAGAAGATCGGCATCGTGTACCAGGATCTCGCCCTGTGCGACACCCTCGACGTCGCCAGCAACCTGTTCCTCGGGCGCGAGCCCAGGAAGGGCCCGTTCCTCGACCGGCACGGCATGCACGAGCGGGCCGCGAAGATCCTGGCGGACCTGCACGTGAAGGTGAAGTCGACGTACCAGGAGATCGGGCAGCTCTCGGGCGGACAACGTCAGACCGTCGCCATCGCCCGCGCCGTGTCGTTCCGTCCCGACGTGCTGATCCTCGACGAGCCAACGGCGGCACTGGCCGTCGCCGAGGTGGAGTCGGTACTGAAACTCATCACGGACGTCGCGGCCCAGGGCGTCGGCGTCATCCTCGTGACGCACCGACTGCAGGACCTGTTCCGTGTCTGCGACCGCATCACCGTCATGTACGAGGGCCAGAGCGTCGACGATGTCCCCATCGGGGACCTGAACATCGAATCCCTCGTCGGCCTCATCACCCGTACCCCGGTACCCACGCACTCCACGTCCCGGCCGGGAGGCCCATCATGACGATTCTCGACAAGAACGCTCCACCCAGCGTGGAGAAGCTCGCCAGCAGACCCACCCTGTGGCAGCAGGCGAACAAACCGACGCTGGCGATGCTGGCCGTCACCGTCGCTGTCGCCGCGATCTTCTCGGTCACCACATCGTCGTTCCTGACGTTCACCAACATCTCGAACCTCGCGACGCAGATCGCTCCGGTTCTGATCATCGCCGTCGCCATGACGTTCGTGATCACCACCGGTCAGATCGATCTCTCCGTCGGGGCCACGGTGGCGTTCGTCGCCGCGATGAGCGCCGAGCTGATCCAGGCCGGCGTCGACTCCTCGGTCGTCTTCGTGGCAGCGCCCTTGATGGGGGCCGCGTGGGGGCTGGTCAACGGTTGGCTCGCTGCCTACCAGGGCATTCCACCGTTCATCGTCACCCTCGCGACGCTGTCCATCATTCGCGGCATCGCCCTGTACCGCACCGAGGGATTCTCCGTCCCGATCACTCCCGGTACGGCGTTCGCCAAGCTGGGCACCGCATCGTGGCTCGGGTTCTCGGCCAGCGCCTGGATCGCCCTCGGCGTGGTGATCATCGGTGCAATCACCCTCAACCGCACTCGATTCGGCCGCTACGTCACCGGGATCGGCTCCAACGTCGAATCCGTTCGCCGCTCGGGCGTCAACACTCGCCGGGTGCTGATGATGACGTTGGTGTTCACCGGTCTCGCCGCGGGCATCGCCGGACTTCTCATTGCAGCCCGGCTGGGATCCGGATCGGCAAACTCCGCCAACGGATTCGAGCTCACCGTCATCACCGCGGTGGTACTCGGTGGCACCAACCTCTTCGGTGGACGCGGCACCGTGATCGGAACCGTCATCGGCGCGGTCCTCACCGGCATCATCGCGAACGGCCTCACCCTGCTGGGCGTCAGTCCATTCCTGACTCCCATCATCACCGGTGTCGTTCTGCTGATGGCGATCTGGATCAACATGCGCGGACATTCCCTGGCCTCGCTGTTCAAGCACCTGCAGAGTGCACCGGGGAAGCAATGATCGTCACCACCGTCACCGGAGCGATCGAATGCGATCGGCTCGGACTCGTCCTGCCGCACGAACACCTGCACAACGACGCTTCCGTCGCCTACTCACCGTCGCCGGATCCTGTTGTCGCGCAGATCCTCGCCGGCCCGGTCGCGTCGGAGAACGCGTGGCTGTTGCACGACAACCCGTACCACAGTGCCGACAACTGCCGAGTCGACGATGCAGCCGGCGTTCTCGACGAGCTGAAGACGTTCGCAGACAACGGAGGAACGACGATCGTCGACCTGACACCCCCGGGTATCGGCCGTCAACCACAGATTCTCGCCGACTACTCACGCCGGTCCGGTGTTCGGGTCGTCATGGGCTCGGGCTGGTATCTCGAGTCGACGCATCCGCCCGAAGTGGCCGCACTCGGCATCGACACCCTCGCCGCGTCGCTCATCTCCGAGTTCACCGCCGATACGGATGCGCCGAAGCCAGGCGTGATCGGCGAGATCGGAATCTCACCGTCGTTCACCGAGAACGAGGCGAAAGCGCTTCGCGCAGCATGCGTCGCTCAGCGGGAGGTGAACGTGCCCCTGTTCGTTCATCTTCCGGGTTGGAAGCGCTACGGACCAGCGGTGCTCGATATCGTTCTGGACGAGATGGGTGTCGATCCGGGCGCGGTGGTGCTGTGCCACATGGACCCGTCGGGCAACGATCCCGACTACCAGTGCGCGCTCGCCGATCGCGGGGTCTTTCTCGAATTCGACATGATCGGTATGCCCTTCGAGTTTCCCGGGGAGGGGCAGTCGCCGCCGCCCGCCGAGACTGCCCTCGCCGTTGCGGGTCTGGTCGGTGGCGGATACGGAGCGCAGCTCCTCCTCAGCCACGACCTGTTCCTCAAATCGATGCTGCGTAAGTACGGAGGCAACGGATTGGCCTATGTGCCAGTCTCTTTCGCCGCTCGGCTGGTTCGCAACGGACTGGATCCGCAGCGCGTGTCCTCACTCATGCAAGACAACCCGAGGTCGCTCTTCGAGCAGGCCGGAAAAGGATAGAGAAGCGTCATGGGTAAGAAAGTTCTGATCGCCGGTGAAAGCTGGATGACGTCGTCCACCCACGTCAAGGGTGTCGACGAGTTCACCGTGCATTCCTACGTCGAAGGCGTCGGCCCACTGCGGGACGCGCTGGCCTCCCGTGGGCACGAGGTGGTGCACATGCCGGCGCACCTGGTACCCACCCAGTTCCCCGGTAACGCAGAAGCGCTGTCGGAGTTCGACGTGGTGGTGCTCTCCGATATCGGTGCCAACTCGATTCAATTGGCACCCAATGTTTTCGACCGCTTCCAGGCGGGCGAGGATCGATTGGTCGAGCTTCGGAACTGGGTGCACGACGGCGGTGCGCTGATGATGATCGGCGGATACCTCTCGTTCTCCGGGTTTCAGGCTCGGGCCGCGTTCCGGCAGACGGCCCTCGCCGACGCACTGCCGGTGACGATGCTCCCGGAAGACGATCGGGTGGAGACGCCCGGTGGAATGATTCCCGTCGTCGTCGACGGCACCCACCCCACCGTGAGCGGCAGCGGCACCGAGTGGCCTGCCCTGCTCGGCTACAACCGAGTGATCGCCAAGGACGGGGTTGCCGTACCGGCCACCATCAACGGTGATCCGCTGGTGGCGGCGGGCGCCTACGGCAAGGGCCGCTCCGCAGTGTTCACCTCGGACTGCTCACCGCACTGGGCACCGCCGGAGTTCTGCGAACAATGGCTCGGATACACGGATCTGTTCGACGGCCTGATCACCTGGTTGTCCGAAAAGTGACTCGCTCCGCCGAACTGACTGCGCGGCAGCATCGCAATCTTGCTGCCGCGCAGCGTGTCCGCTTCATCACCGACTCGATCGACGGCACGTTGCGCGACGACGACTTTCGGCGCTACCTGGTGATCGAGGAAGCATTCGTGCTCACCGCGGTGCGCATTCTCGGGCTCGTGGTCGCGGAGTCGACGTCGTTGGACGACGCCACCGATCACGTGACGTCACTGTCCAACCTCGTCGGCGAGCAGCGCGAATATTTCGCCGGACTACGCGAGCAGTTTCCGTACGACGGTGACGTGGACGAATTGATCGAGGGCTCGTCCGTTCTGTCGAACTACGCACTGGGACTTGCCCGTAAGGACGGTAGAGCCGCAGCTCTGGTCGCAATGTTCGCCGCCGAGACCCTGTATCTGTCCTGGTGCCGCGCTGCGATGGACAGATCTGTCGATCGTGAACCGGCACTGCAGGAGTGGATCGAGATGCACACCCGCCCCGCGTTCGTCGCGCAGGTGGACGCGTTGGCCCGAGAAGTCGACGCGATGGACGAGGTGGACGACGCGACCCTGGACGCGTGGTTCGTCGCAATGTTGGCTGCCGAGATGGAATTTCACGACGCCGCGATTACCCACGACAGTGGTGTGGACAAGCGCCACTGAAGGCACCTATCCGCACCACTGCCGCAGGCGCTCAGCTTGTCTGAGTCTCGATGGTTCGTTGCGTGTTGTCGTGGGCGATCTCGATCTTGCGTGGCTTGGCCCGCTCCGCCAGCGGGATGGTGACCGTCAGGACGCCGTTGTCGTAGGACGCCGAGATCTTCTCCGCGTCGACCCCGTCACCGAGCGAGAGCTGACGTCGATACGTTCCGGCAAATCGCTCCGACGAAAGCCACTGCACGCCATCACTGGTGGGTGCGGTTCGATGCGCGGTCAACGTGAGGGTGCCGCGATCGACGTCGACGTCGATCGAGCCCGGATCGACACCCGGGAGGTCCGCGTTGAGGACGTAGTGATCATCGAGCTTGTAGAGGTCCATAGGCATGAACCTGGGTGCACGGTCCGAACCACTGGTCGCGCCGAGCATCCCGGCAGCAATCGAGTCGAGGTCACGGAACGGATCGAAGCGAAGCACAGCAACCACCTCCTGAACGACGATGCGCCCGCCCCTGTAGCGGCCGCGTCTTCACTGTGCGAGACCCAAATTAGCACTCTCCGCCCACGAGTGCCAAGAGGGAATTCGCTCCGCAGTGGTGTGGCCGAGTGCCGCCCAGGGCACTCGACCACACCACTGCCGCAGGCACTTACAGCCGTTCGATGATGGTTGCGTTCGAGAGTCCTCCCGCTTCGCACATCGACTGCAGGCCGAATCGCTGCTCACGTTCGGCGAGGGCATGAACCATCGTCGTCATGATGCGCGCACCGCTGCCGCCGCCGTCCTCGATCTACAGAACGGGCCGGATCGTGATCGCCTGGGCGTTGTGCGATGCCCCGCGATGCGGTCAACTGGTTCTGCAGGATCCACCCGATCAGCAATGGTGCAGTACTCCCAGGAGACGACCCGATCATGAACATTTCGGTACATCAAGTGGTCCTCGACTGCACCGACACCCGTGAGTCCGCCGAGTTCTACCGGCAACTACTCGGATTCGAATACGTACCCGGCTACGCCGAACCGATCAATCCGGATTGGCTCGCGATCACCGCACCTGACGGTTCGTGGCGTATCGCGTTTCAGCAGGTCGGCGCACTTCCGGCCGCAACATGGCCGGACGGCGAACACCCTCAGATGTTGCACCTGGACTTCCGCGTCGACACTGTCGCGCAACTCGACGAAGAGCATTCGCGTGCAACGGGTTTGGGAGCTACTCTGCTTCGGGATCTGCACGACGACCCGGTGGAGCCGATCCGAATCTATGCCGACCCGGCCGGCCATCCATTCTGCATCTTCGTGGGTGGATGAACCCAGCGCACCGTCTCGCGGCCGATCGGCTCCCCACATTCGGATACCCGACGCCCATCGGAGTCAGAAATCCCAAACTGAGGAGCCGATCCGCGGCAGAGGCCGGGTGAACACATCTACGCCCCTCGCATGAATTCACGCCCGCTACAAGGGGTGCGGATTCCGACGAAGGGCGTATTTACCGCTAGGCCCTGCCGATCAGCTCCCCACATTCGGATACCCGACGCCGATCGGAGTCAGAAATCCAAAACTGGGGAGCCGATCCGCGGTAGAGGCCGAACCAACTAAGCCGCCGAGTGGTGTGATTGAGTGCCGCCCAGGGCACTTAATCACACCACTGCCGCAGGCATTCAGCCCAATTGCACTGTTGCCGTAGCGCGGTGGCCGAAGATGCGCTTGCCCTCGAATGTCGCGCCCAATGAGATGACTGCAGTCCGCGTCGCCTCGTCCTTGGACTTGATCTTGCCGGTGAAGACGATTTCGGCGGCCTTGTGGGTGTCGACGGGGATGGGGGTGGTGAAGCGGACGGTGTAGTCCTTCACAGCGCCCGGGTCGCCGAGCCACTCGGTGACGTAGCCGCCGCCGACGCCCATCGTGAGCATCCCGTGGGCCAGCACGTTCTCGAGATCGATCAGCTTGGCGAACTGCTCACTCCAGTGAATCGGGTTCGCGTCACCGGCAACGCCTGCGTAGTTGACCAGATCACCGCGGGTCAGGCGCACCGTGCGCGGCGGCAGTTCGTCTCCGACATTGACGTCGTCGAACTTCTGCGTCGGCCGACCCCGGTACTCCTCGACGATCAGCGGCTCGTGCTCCTGCGGAGTGGACAGTGTGTCGCTATGACCGGAATCGGCTCCGCCGACGTCCGTCGTCGCACCGAACATGACCAAGTTCTTCGCGGACTCGGCGATGGCCGGATCGATCTCGCCCGACCGACCGACGAGGAGCGTGGTGTACGTGGTCTGCACCAATTCGTTCTTCTGATTGGACACGACGTTCTTGGTGACCATCATGTCGCGACCCATGACCGTCTTGAACGAATCGAGCGAGACATCGCATGTCAGTTGGTCGCCGGCAAGGATCGGCTTCTGGAACACCAGCACCTGATCGGTCTGCAGAATCTGGCTCAGGTCGTAGCCCTCGGCGATGGACTGGAGAAGCTTCTTCTGCGCGAGGGTGCCGACCAGCGACATGAACGTCAGAGGTGCGACGAGGGCACTGTGCCCCAGAGCGGCCGCAGCGTCGCCATCCCAGTGGGCGGGGTGGAAATCCTGGACGGCGCGGGCGTACTCGCGGACCTTCTCGCGGCCCACCTCGTAGTAGTCCTCGGTGCGGTAGTGATAACCGACCATGCTCCGAGCGTGTTCCGCCGGATCGAACGCTTCCTCGCCGGTCGCTGCCGTACCGGACTCCGCTACCTGCTCTGCCACTGTTGTCCCACCGTCTCGTACCCCACTGTTCACCATTACCCGAGCAACCTACCGAACAACGGCGTTGGTTGGCCAGGCCGGAGGGGTCAAGCCGAGCGGTGTCGCGGAGAGTCGTGGTAGCCCACCATGCCCACCATCGAGGCGTGTTGCGACGGCACAACGTTGGCGATCATGGCACCACGCGGGTGATGGCGACGCGACGCGACCGCGTCGACCGCCATCAGAGCCGCACCGTGCGCGGTGAGGGACTCCGGATTGGCGGGCGCGACGACCGGCAGCATCAGATCACGACGAAACAGACGCCGCAGCGTCGGGATGTTGGCGCACCCGCCGACCATCACCAAGGCGTTGACGGCACAGGGAGCGTCGACGATGACACTGGCCACCCAGTCCTCCAGCGAACGAATGCTGCGCTCGAGAACATCGTCGAAAGTATTGCGCCACAATCGCACCGGCCCACCGACGAAAGGTCCGGCAACTTCCGCCACCCGCAGCCTGGACAGCTGCTCGCGTGCGGTGCGAACCGACACCGCCAGATCTGCTCGGGTGCGATCGGACGCCAACTCGTCCGCTCCGTACATCGAGAGCAAGTAGCGGGAGACCTGCTCGTCGCAGCTGTTACCCCCGAACAGCGTGGTGCGCACCGAACTGAAGACCGTGCCGGTGGCCGGATCCGCGACCGACACCGTGGTGCCCGACGCTCCGACGTCACAGATCGCGACGGTACGAGCGCCCTCCAGCTGGCCGGTGCCCCGCAGATACCGCAGCTGAGCACCGAGTTCGGAGGCGACCAACAGACGATCGGCCTCGTACGTGGAGTAGGCGGAGGTTCGCGCGCGAGCACCGGGATCGTCGGGCACAGCCAAGACGATGTCGGTTCTGTCGACCATCTGGTCGCGCGACATGGAGTCCAGCAAGTCGATGGCGACCCGAAGATGGTCGTCGGGATCGAACGAGTGAACGATGTGGGCCGACCGCACCGACTCGTCGATCGCATCGACTGCGACCCCTCGGGCAGTGGCGGAACCCACCGAAACACCAAGGACTGTTCTCATGATTCCTCGACTCGACTGGCTACTCCGACCAGCCGATACTAACCGCCGAACCGTCGCCTGGACAGCAAACTGGGTATCTCGATGAACTTTTGGTTTGTTTTGGGAGATATAACAAGCAGCAGGACATCAGCCGTCCGTTCTCACGCGACGTGGTCGAACGGTTCTCGACGGTCCGCCAGCAGCGGACCCCATTCCTCCTGCGCCGACGTCATCGCCGCGCACGCGACACCGTTGGCCGAAGCCATCCCACGCGCAGCCGCGACGATGGAGCGGGCGGACTGCACGAGCGAGACATCGAAGCGGAAGCTGTGCGCCGCCAATTCGGCGAACGCCTCCTCCGGACTACAGCCACGCAGCGCGATGAGAACACCCACTGCCCTGTCGATGGTCGTACGGGTCACCGGTTCTGCTGCGGGATGTTCGGTCATCGAATACTCACCGTCTACTGGTCGATCACCCGATGGTAGCGGCGGGTGAGCAGAAGTTCAGGTGTCCGGGTCGAATTCACATACCCGTCACGTGAAGGACTTGTA
>NZ_LVCU01000166.1:0-292 GCF_001647185.1 Rhodococcus sp. EPR-147 | reverse complement strand
GTCGGCTCGGACGGGTCCGTGGACGGCACCTCGGTTTCGGGTTCCGGCTCGGGCGGGGGATCGACGGTCGTCGGTTCCTCGCCACCCGAGTCGCCACCCGAGTCGCCACCGCCGGAATCACCGCCGGAATCACCGCCACCGGAGTTGCCCCCGCCGGGTCTGCCGCCACCCGAATCGACGCCACCCGCATCGACGCCACCCGTATCGACGCGCCCGGAGTTGCCTCCTCCCGACGACGCCTCGACGTACGGAGTGGGGACCGAACCCGCAGTGGGTGCTGCGCTCCAGGTAC
>NZ_LVCU01000165.1:0-12917 GCF_001647185.1 Rhodococcus sp. EPR-147 | reverse complement strand
GACCACAGCGCGTCCAGTTCCGACGAAAAGCGGGGACAGGCCCCCGGTGACGGCGACGCGGGTCAGCGGCACCGTGAACGAGAACGCTGTGACGCCTGCCAGGCCCCAGAGCAGTCCGGCGCGGGATAGCAGACCCGTCCCAGACCGAGTAGCGCTACTATGCTGTGTCATGTCCGACGATAGCAGTTCCCGGATCGTGTCTGCACTGAGAATATGGATTGCGACTGCGCCACCGGAAGCCCGGCTGCCGTCCACCCGCGCCTTGGTCGCCGAACATTCGGCAAGCCCGGTCACGGTTCAGAAGGCCCTCCGCACGCTCATCGCACAGGGCACCATCGAAAGCCGGCCTGGCGTCGGCACATTCGTCAAGACGGTGCGCACAGCCCGCCCCAACGATTACGGATGGCAGACTGCAGCTCTGGGAGCGCCGGACAATCGACTGCAACTGCCGGCGGCTCTGCAGTCGACCTCCAGCGACGTGATCGCTCTGCATTCTGGCTATCCTGCTCGAGAGTTGTTGCCGGAGCGGCTCGTTCACGCGGCATTCACCCGCGCCTCCCGCACCGACGCGGTGATCGCCCGACCGCCCACCGCGGGTCTACCGGAACTGCGGGCATGGTTCGCCGCCGAGTTGGGGGCGTCGACACCGTTGGGCATCACGCCACCGTCGGCCAGTGACGTCGTCATCATCCCCGGCAGCCAGACCGGACTCAGCACGGCATTTCGGGCCCTCGTCGGCGCTGGGCGGCCGTTGCTCATGGAGTCCCCGACGTACTGGGGCGCGATCCTTGCTGCCACGCAGGCAGGTGTCCGCGTCGTACCGATACCCAGCGGCGTCGACGGTCCGGACCCCGACGCGCTCGCTCGGGCATTCGCGCACACCGGCGCTCGGGCGTTCTATGCCCAACCCACGTTCGCCAGCCCCACCGGTGCACAGTGGTCGCCTGCATTGTCCGAACAGATCCTCGCCACTGTTCGACGCCACGGCGCGTTTCTGATCGAGGACGACTCTGCCCACGATTTCGGCATCACCTCGGAGCCGAGTCCGCTGGCCGCACGGGACGACGGCGGGCATGTCGTCTACCTTCGCTCACTCACCAAGACGGTGTCACCCTCGGTTCGCCTGGCAGGCCTGATTGCTCGCGGGCCCGCACACGAGCGCATCCTCGCCGATACGGGGGCCGAATCGATGTATGTCAGCGGGATTCTGCAGTCAGTCGCGCTCGACGTGGTGACGCAGCCTGCCTGGCGAACCCACCTGCGGCGGTTGCGTGCTCAGCTGGCTTCGCGTCGAGACTTGTTGGCGAACAGCCTCATCGAGTTCGCACCGCGTGGACATCTCGACGCGGTGCCCCGAGGTGGACTCAATCTCTGGATGCGACTGAGCGACGACGCAGATCTGGAAAGCGTTGTGCGCGAATGCAAATCGGCGGGCGTCATCGTCGGGGCCGGCGACGACTACTTCCCCGCCGAACCAACCGGAAAGTACCTTCGACTCAACTACGCGGGCCCCAATCCCGGAGAGTTCGCCGACGCGGCGCGCACGATCGGCTCGATCATCTGAGACCGTTGGAGGCATCGACGGCAAACGTCGACTTCCGACCCCACACGAACCAGACCAGGGGACCGAGGAACGGGAACGCCAGTACGACGAAGATCCACACTGCCCGGCCGGCGACGGTGTAGTTGGGCGACCGGATGATGCTGACCAACGCAGCAACGAACAGCACGATCGCGCCGAGCACTGCCACCAGAACGACGGTTCCCAACCCCCACCCCAGCACCTGCTCGGTGGTGGACGGTTGCTGAGACAGAAATGTTACGGCGTGCATGACGGTTCCTCCGATATAGCTGTTCCGTTGACCTGGTCAACGTTACGAACCAGCAGGCTGCGCCACATCGGTCTGCGTGGGTATTTCGTCGTACATCTCGAGATGTACGACGCGGTCGGGATCGGCTCCGTTGTTCAGTCGACCGAACGACACAAGTCTCTGGGGCACAGAGTATTTGGCTCCGAACGATCATCCGAACAAGGGATATCCGACGCGGTTCCGTTGTGTCACCATCGCTGAGACGGACAGCCCGTCCAGTACTTTCGGTGGAGGAATTGTGTCGAGCAAGAGTGGAATTCGTAAGAACCTGGCGCGCCGTTCGGTGGCGGTGGCCCTGACCGCCGCAGCGTTCACATTGGCCGCGCCCGCGTCGGCCCTGGCCCAGCCCGAACTCGGCCCGATCGTCGACAGCGGAAGCGCCATCGTCGACAGTGGCAGTGCGATTCTCGACGGCGGGAACACCATCGACAACGGTGTACGCATTCTCGGCAGCGGAAGTGCCATCGCCGGCGGCATCCTCGGGATCGACACGGGTTCGGCGAACGCAGGTATCGCGACCCAGCAGTGCAACGCCTCGACACTGTCGGGAGAAGAGGGCGTGACGGAGACCCTGCACGAGTTGGGTCGAACCGGACCGACGTCGTTCGTTCTCAGCTACGACACCGTCGACGTTCCCGATCAGATCGAAGTGTTCTACCAGGGCGCACTGATCCACAACACCGGCTATGTCGGCGGCAGCACCGGCGTCGGCTCGGTGGTGGTGGCAATTCCGCCCGGCGCCGCAACCAATGTTCTGGTGCGCGTCACGGGACCGGTCGGCACCGTCTGGACCTACACCGTGAGCTGCCCGGCCTGAGAGAGCTACCCACGACAGGCCCCTCCGGGCTACGTTGTCACTGAACGACGTGACCTGGGGGGACTGTGCAGAACGTCAAGAACGACTACGCCGCGTGGATGGAACTGGGGCCGGGCGGACTTCCCGCGAACGTGGGCGGCTGGCTGATCACCACTGCCCTGAGGCCACTTGCTCGACGCGATCCACTGACGGTCGCCGGCACATCGAGTCCTGGGCTGCACTGGTATCTCGAACAGCGCCCCGGGACTCGGCCGGCGATCGCGCCGCACCCCATTCCTCATCGCCAGCTCACCGATCGAGGTACCCCTGCTTCGATCGAGCGTCTGACTGCCGCCGTCAACGAATACGCCGGATCGGAATCGCCGTTTCACATGGAGCGCAGTCGATTCGAGCGACGAGGCGACGCGCTGTACGTCTCGGACATCAACGCTGCCGCGCCGTGGATATCGCGAACGAAGGGGGAGATTCTGCACGTACACGAGAGCGAAGGCTCGATGCACGTGGTGATGCAGCCGGACGACGCCCAGACCGTCATCTCCGCCGGGTGGGGTGAACTGCACCCCTTGGCCGGACGCCCGATCCTCGGACTACCCGAGACCTACGTCTTCCTCTATGCACCAAGAGATTCCGACGACATCCACGGAATCGAACAGATCATCCGACGCGCGGTCTCCACCGCGAGAACCTGACTCTGCACAAGAGCGGACGATCACCGGTTTTCGTTGGACGCGCCTGTCAGGTGACGGAGCATATCGGCCCGCGTGATCGCGAGCATCGCGTCGAGCATCGGTTGATCGACGATGCGTCGCTGTCGCAGTGACACGGCGCCGTTCATCGCCGCCCAGGCATTCAGAACCAGTGCACGGGGGACGACGTCGGTACCGGCGTTCTCCACCGCTCGCGTCACCGAATCGATGAGTTCTCCGAGTGCAGTGTCGATCCTGTTCTTCGCCTCACCGACCGATACGGACTCGGACTTGTCCACATCCGTCAGCGCCAGCAGTCGCAGCGCCAGTGGATTCTCGCGGTGGAACGCGATGTATCGGTCGAGGAACTCGGCAACCACACGGACGGGGTCGACCGCGTCGATGGGTGCAGACATCTGCTCGACGTGAGTGAGCGCAGTTCGCCACGCCAGTGCCGCATAGACGTCGACCTTGCCTGCGCCGAAGTTGGCGTAGATCGAACTCACTGCCACATCTGCTGCTGCAGTGAGCATCTCGATCGTCGTTCCGCGATAGCCGTGCCGAAGGATGAGCGTCTGACCGGCGTCGAGCACAGCGTTGTGGGTTCGACGCTTCCGCTTGTCGGTGGGGGTATCCAAGACCATAACTTTATCGTACTCTGATTCCGATATCGGAATCCAATTACGATAGAGGGTAGTGATGACAACCAACGACGTACAGGCACCGGACAGCGGCAGCGCGGCGATGGCCATGTTTCTCCCGCAGTCACCGTTCGTGCAGCAACTGGGCATCGAGCTGGTCGACATCGACGAGGGCACAGCTCGGCTGCGGCTGCCATACCGCGATGAGCTGTCCACCGTCGGCCAGATGCTGCACGGCGGCGTGATAGCCGGCTGCATCGATATCGGGATCATGACCGCCGCATGGGCCGGATCCGCAGTGCCCGAGAAGCTTCGGGGCGTCACGGTCTCCATGTCTGTGCAGTTCATGGAGCCGGTCTACGCCGAGGGTGTCGACATCGTCGGGACCCGGATGCACGCGGGCCGGAGCCTGAAGACATGTCGAGTCGACATCGTCGGGACCGAATCCGGCCGCCTCGTCGCAACCGGTACGGGAACCTACAAAGTGGGCTGAACTCTGGGCAGAAGCTGCCGAACATGTGACGATCGATGAATGACACTCGACGACATCGTGAACGTGGTCGCCAGCTTCGAGGGCACCGTGACGCAGCGCCCACGAGAGGGTGATGGAACTCCCGAACTTGCTTGGGGCGATGCGTTCTTCTACTACTCACCCGACGGGACGATCCCGACGACGCAGCCGTTCGCAACCATCGTGACCAAGAACTATCCGGGTGACGAATTGTCCCAACTGAACAGGCCAGGCGCGTTCCGCGTCAATATCGTTGCAGGAAAGCAGGATTTCGAGAGGATTCTGGGAATGCCGCCCCGCGACGCGGCCCACGCACCCCAGGCCGACAGCGACGACGTCATCGCCGCCCACCCTCAGTACGGCACCGCCGGTTGGCTTTCGGTGGTCAACCCGTCGGCGCAGACCGAGACACACGTTCGGGAACTACTGGACTCCGCCTACAACGTTGCCAAGAGCAGATACGAACGACGCCAGGGCTGATCAGCCGAAGAAGTCGTCCATCGATCGGGACAGCCCTTCGACGTCCAGGCCGTTGGCCCGATCGTGTTCGGCCACTGTGCCGTACTTGCGACGCTCTCCGGGCTCCACCCCGATTCCCGACACCCGATGACGCACATCGGCCAAGGCTCGATCAACCTGCAGCACAGACGTTCCCGCGAGATACGGCTCGACGATCATGATGTCCGGCGCCGTCAGCCTCTCTCGTAGAGTGGCACTGTCGAAGGGCCTGATCGTCGACGCATGCAGCACCGTCAGGTCGCGGCCTTCGGCCGCGTTCTGCACCCGATCGGTCATGGGCCCGACGGAGATGACGGTTCCCGAATTGCCCTGCTGCAGAACGGTGAACATCCCGTCGGACCGTCCGTAAGGGCGATCGTTGCACACCCCGTCGAGCCTGATGTACACGCGATCGTCGGTGGCCGCCGCGCTGTGCAGCATCCACTCGACCTCGTCTACGTGACCGGGGACGTGGACCGTCCACTCGCCCAGCGTGTCGAGGAGTGCGACATCTCGCTGACCGAAATGTGTCTCGCCGCCCTGCGGCCATCCGTAGGACCCGCCCGAGCTCACCAGGATGGCACCGACGCCCTGGTGCCCCAGATCGAGCTTCACCTGCTCGAAGGGTCGCTCGATCAGAAACGGCGGGAAGGTATGCACGATCGGCCGCATTCCGGCCAGGGCCAGACCGCCCGCCACACCGATCATCGCCTGCTCTCTGATGCCTACGTTGATCACCCGCGATCGGATACCGGGGGTGAGGTGCGGTTCGAGATATCCGACTCCGATCTCCGCCAGCACCAACGCTGTTCGCTCGTCCTGCGCCAACAATTGGGGCACCAGACGGTAGAAGTGCTCACGTTGGTCCAGCAATGCACTCATCAGCTCTCCTTCTTTTCGACATGAGCGACCACCACGTGCGGACGGTCTGGGTGATCGGTGCGAAAGGCCTCGCGGAGAGCATCGTGGTCTCGACCGTCGACGTCGGAGGTGTGCCACCCCTCGACGGCGAAACGCGACGCAATGCCGCCGGGCCAACCCAGACCGGCAGAATCGTTGTCGATCACCACGGCGGTCAGGTTGCCCAAATTCGATCGCGCAGCAAATTGAATGGCTTCCATATTGCTGCCCTCGTCGAGTTCCGCGTCGCCGATCAGTACGAAGACTCGGGCGATTCTCTTCTGAATACGCAGCGCAACAGCAGTTCCGGCGGCCAGCGCCAGACCATGACCGAGCGATCCCGATCCGATATCGACCCCGGGAATGAGCGTGCGGTCCGGATGATTACCCAGCGGAGAGTGGTAGCTGCCGAACGACGCGAGCTCGGTGGGCGTCAAGAATCCACGTGCCGCGAGCACGGCGTAGTACGCCATCGGGCCATGCCCCTTGGACAGATAGAACCGATCACGATTCGGGTCATCGGGATTCGTAGGATCGAGCCGCACTATGTCGGAGTACAGCACCCACAATACATCCAGCGTCGAAGTGGCACTGGTGCTGTGCTTTTCGTCGCCCGTCATCAATGTCATGAGTTGCGGTAACTCGTCGTAAGTCCTCTGCATGACCCCACCTTGCAACCTCGAGCGCACTCGAGGTCAAGAGCTCCGTGGGTGGTGCGGTCAGTGTCCAACATTAGCGCTCCGAGGCGCTTTCCAGATTCTCGAGCGGAATTGTGGACACTGAGCGCACCACCGCCCGTAGTCTCCAGACATGCCGCGAACACACCTCGCTGTAGCGGGGACGTCCATCGACTGCGCCGAGCCGGCAGAGCTGGCTCGCTTCTACCTCGCCCTACTCGGTGGAGAGCTGTTGTGGGAGAACCCGTCGAGCTCGGGCATACGCACGCAGGCAGGCCTGAACATCGTTGCGCAGAAAGTAGCGAACTACATTCCGCCCGTGTGGCCGTCGACGTCGATCGTGCACTTCGACCTGGACGCGGGAGGGGACCTCGCGGGATCTGTTTCCTACGCGGTCGAATGCGGAGCGACCGAGGCGGCGGACCAGCCTGATCCGCGTTGGCGCGTTCTCCTCGACCCTGCCGGACACCCCTTCTGCATCACCACGGAGGTGTTCGACGGTTGACGGTCGATACCGAATTGCGACGCTGAGTCGTTGCCCGTACCGGGGTGCGGTGACAGCATGAAAGGCATGAAGGCCGAAGAACGCCCCTGGAAGCGTTACGGGCTTGCCGTGTTGCTCGCCGCACTCGCGTTCCTGACGATCAGCGACCTCGTATCCGATCCTTCTGCCTGGAACTGGTCGAAGCTGGTTGTGCTGGCTGTAGCCGGTCCGTTCATCTGGTATAGAGAGAGCCGGCCCCGGACGTCCCCGGAAAAGATCGGGCCCAAGGCCGTACCCGCCGAGGATGTCGACGCGGTGGTCGAAGAATCCGGCAGAACTGTCCACGCCATCAAAGCGCTACGAGAGATGCATCCCGGTCTCGGACTGCGCGACGCCAAGAATCTCGTTCAACCGGATCACTGACGGGGGAGAAGTCGATGACATCGGTCAGCGGTACACGTGCCGTCCAGGATCCCGCCGAATTCATCGAGGCTGCGCAACTGTTGATCGATTTCAATCGCGAGTACGACTACCCGGTGCCCGAGCCCGACTGGCTTGCAGCACATCTCGACACTCTGGTGAAGTCCGGCGACACCAGCGTGCTGACGTTCGGGACTCCCGCCATCGGTGTTGCAATACTGCGCTTCCGGACCGGTACGCTGAGCGCAGACCTCGAGGCCTACCTGGCCGAGTTCTACATCCAGCCCGGTCTTCGCGGGAAGGGCTACGGCACAACCTTTCTCGATGACGTCATCCAGCACGCGCGCGGCAGGGGTGCCACCTACATGGACCTCAATACCTCAGAGGACGACGAGGCGGCGCGACACGTGTACGAAAAGCGCGGGTTCGACTGCCACGAAGGCCGCGGCGAGGGACCGAAGGCTCTCTACTACGAACTCGAACTGAACTGACGCAAGAGATGTAGCCTGACTATATGGTTAGCCGAGATAACAGCTCTACGTCGTTCGGGACCGTCGCCGACGTGTACGAATCTGCTCGCCCCGAATACCCGTCAGCCGCGGTCGAGTGGCTGTTGGAACCCGTTCTCGAGATCGGCAGGCGTCCTCTTGTCGCCGACGTCGGAGCCGGCACCGGCAAGCTCACCCGCATCATCGTCGCTGCAGGGTGCGATGCCGTCGCCGTCGACCCTGATCCCGCCATGCTCGACGCCCTGCGCGACGCAGTGCCCGGCGTTTCCGCCCACGTCGGCACTGCCGAGTCCCTCCCGTTGGAAGACGGAAGCGTGGATGCCGTCCTGCTCGGACAGGCCTGGCACTGGGTCGAGCCAGTGGCCGCGTCACGCGAGATCGGCCGGGTTCTTCGCCCTGGCGGCACCCTGGGACTGATCTGGAACCTTCGCGACGAATCGCAGCCGTGGGTTCGGCGACTGAACTCGGTGGCCTCGCGTGGTGGAGCCCTGACCATGTTCGACGACGGTCCACCGCCGATCGCAGAACCGTTCCATCAGCTCGACGAAAAGCGGTGGGCGTGGTCGCGGACTGTGACTCGGTCCCAGCTGACCGACCTGGTTCGGTCGCGCAGCTTCTACATCACTGCCACCGCCGATGAGCGCAACCGCATCGACCAGGATCTCGCCGCACTGTTCGACGAACTGGGCCTGAACGGCTCGACGACGATCGACCTTCCCTACGTGACCAGAGCGTTCCGCACCACGATGCCGATCCGATGATGCTTCCCGCGACCCCGGAAGTCGCCACAGCCGAACAAAACGAATACGATTCCCAATAAGTGGGTCAGGTTCGAATTCGAGGAGCTACAACATGGCGTTTCCGATCATCGTCGCGAAGGCAGTATCGACGGTCGTAACAGGCGCAGTCGGAGTCGCCGCATACAACGGTGCCAAGAAGCTGTACGACAAGGCTCCCGTCCGCAAGGCTGCGGTATCGGCAACCGAACTCGGTCTCCGCGCCGCACGAAAAGCCGAAATTCACGCCGAATCAGCGCGTTTGGCCGTGTCCGATGTCGTTGCGGAGGCACGCGACCGGCTCGGCGAAGAGGTACCGCCACCCTCGGCCACCGAAGTCGGCCACGGCCACTCGCACTGACCGCGACAGCACGCCGATTATGACGACGCTCGTCGAACACTCGCTCGATGCGGTTCCCGACCGCGCGGATGGCATCGAAATCCTGTCCGACGCAGCCGGCCGCATGCGGCTCCGCGTCGACTGGCTGCGGTCCAGTCCGGGTCGCGCGGTCGCCGTCGAAGACCACGTCGACAAGATTCGCGGCGTGCGGGCCGTCCACGCGTATCCCCGCACCGCATCGGTTGTGGTCTGGTACTCCCGCACCCGCATCGACCGGGCAGAGTTGTTCGACGCAGTGAACGCCGGTCGCACCACCGACTGGGGACTCGTACCAGTCCGTAGCCCACGGTCTGCGGACGTCAACAACGGCGACGTCCTGCGCATGACCATCGGCGGAGCCGCGCTGGTCCTGCTCGGCTTCCGTCGCTACGCCTTCCGGCGGCCACCCATCCTCGGCCCCACCAGCCGTGTCGTGGCCACCGGAGCCACCATCTTCACCGGCTATCCGTTCCTGAAGGGAGCGCTGCGCTCGCTGGCCGGAAACCGGTCCGCCGGCACCGACGCGCTCGTCAGCGCTGCCACTGTGGCAAGTCTCGTACTCCGCGAGAATGTCGTTGCCCTGACCGTGCTGTGGCTGCTCAACATCGGCGAATACCTGCAGGAGCTGACCCTCAAGCGCACTCGTCGGGCAATCTCCGATCTCCTGACCGGCACGCAGGACACCGCATGGATCCGGCTACCCGACGGTTCCGAGATCTCCGTGGACGTCGATCGGCTGGAGATCGGCGACGAGGTCGTCGTGCACGATCACGTCGGCGTTCCGGTGGACGGGACCGTCGTCGACGGGGACGCGGTGGTCGACCAGTCGGCGATCACCGGTGAGACACTGCCGGTATCGATCGTTGCAGGCGACCGCATCCACGCTGGATCCGTCGTGGTTCGTGGCCGCATCGTCATCCGCGCGTCTGCGGTGGGCCGCGATACGACGATCGGTCGAATCATTTCCCGTGTCGAGGAAGCGCAGGAAGACCGCGCCCCGATTCAGACTGTGGGAGAGAACTTCTCACGTCGGTTCGTACCCGCGTCGTTCATCCTGTCGGCTCTCACGCTCGTTGTCACCCGCGATGTCCGACGAGCGATGACCATGCTGCTCGTCGCATGTCCGTGCGCGGTAGGGTTGTCGACTCCGACGGCCATCAGTGCCGCTATCGGAAACGGTGCTCGCCGAGGCATTCTCATCAAGGGCGGATCGCATCTGGAACAAGCAGGCAGAGTCGATGCCTTCGTGTTCGACAAGACCGGAACCCTCACCGTCGGGCGCCCCGTCGTCACCAATGTCGTGTCTTTTCAGGACGACTGGGAGCCTGAGCAGGTACTGGCGTACGCGGCCAGTTCCGAAATCCATTCTCGACATCCGTTGGCCGAGGCCGTGATTCGCAGCACCGAGGAACGCCACATCGTCATTCCTCCGCACGAGGAATGCGAGGTGCTCGTCGGTCTCGGCATGCGCACCGTCGCAGACGGCCGGACCTTGCTGCTGGGCAGTCCTTCGCTGCTGCGCAGCGAGAACGTCGACGTGTCCGAGTATGCAGCCGACTGGGTTTCGCGACTTCAGCGTCAGGCCGAGACCCCATTGCTTCTCGCAGTCGACGGGGTGTTGGTCGGGTTGATCAGCCTGCGCGACGAGGTCCGGTCGAATGCTCTGGACGTACTGAACGCCCTTCGCGCCGACGGTGTGGAACGCATCGTCATGCTCACCGGAGATCACCCCGAGACCGCTGCGGCCGTAGCCGCCGAACTGGGCATTGCCGAGTGGCGAGCCGAGGTGATGCCCGACGACAAACTCGAAGCCGTCCGAAAGCTACAAGAAGAGGGCTACGTCGTCGCCATGGTCGGAGACGGCACCAACGACGCTCCCGCCCTCGCCGTCGCGGATATCGGAATCGCAATGGGCTTGGCGGGCACCGATGTTGCCGTCGAGACGGCCGATGTAGCTCTGGCCAGCGACGACCTGACACGGTTGCTCGACGTTCGCGATCTCGGCCGACATTCGGTGTCCGTCATCCGGCAGAACTACGGAATGTCGATCGCTGTGAATGCACTGGGCCTCGTCGTCAGCGCCGGTGGAGCACTGTCTCCGGTGCTCGCCGCGATTCTGCACAACGCATCCTCGGTCGCGGTGGTGGGCAACAGCTCACGACTGATTCGATACCGAATCTGATCAGTAGCGCCCGAACGCGAGGGCGATGTGCTCGGTACCTAATCCGCTACTTCGCGCCGCGGAAGTACGGTTCGACCGTGCCCTTGAGCTTGACGAGCATGGGATTTCCGAAGCGATCCTTCGCGGTAGGGACTTCGACTCGGACCCAACCCTCGGTCACGTTGTATTCGCGCACACTGGTCTTCTCGACGCCATTGAAGCGAATACCCACGTCCCGCTGAAGAACTTCTTCGTTGTAGAAGGGGCTCCGCGGATCGATCGAGAGGCGATTCGGTGGAACGTCTACGTTCTGGTCCTCTGGCATGGATCACTTTCGTCGAATGCGGCGTCAGGTGCTCGGTTGATTCACAGCGAGAATACGCGACCCAGCGTTGGACCAGCGCCGTTGGTGTTGGTTCTCGACCTCAGAGATGCTGTCCGCGCAGGTGCACAGAGCGAGAGTTGTTCTCAGACATTGGAGCTCAGGTCAGTCGAGAAGTGCGGCGGGGGTGCTGCAACCGACACTTCCCATGACCGTGCAGTGGCCCGGCAGGAAGATTCGAATGATGTCGTCGACCTGCTCGATGGTCAGACCCGACGATCCGAACGTCGGTGGCGTCGGGTCGCTGGGAGCAGCCGATGCGGACGGGGCTGCGCTCAACATCGCCAAAGCGACGAAGCTGGATACGACCAGGGTGCGTACGCGGTTCGATTTCATGTTCGGCCTCTCATCGGATCGGTGGCGTCACCATAAACCGAACGATAGGTTTGTTCAACCCCTGTTCGCACAAGAGCGAAGGCTGATAGCTGCCGGTGTTGCACCGGGCTGTGGGGTTGCAGACCGTTGACGGTCGACGCCGATCGAGCGCAGACTCGGGTTCATGGATCTGGAGCACCTCGTCGTCGCCGTCGGCGACCTCGTTATCGGGCGAGGCACACTGGTGGCGGACTCCGATGGTTCGCTGTTCATCGAACCCGATACTCCCGGTCGGGCAGCGGAATCCTCGAGTGTGGCGCGGCTACCGTTGAACGGCTCCGATCTCGATGCCTCCGCGGCCGGCAACCTGGTAGCCATTCGCGGAACCTTCCGGGCGGACGGAATTCATCTGCGCGACATCAGGATTGTCGAGGCGACTCCGTTTCCCGGCGCGCCCACACTGAGAATTCCTGAACCACTCCGCACGAACTGGACTCGCGCGGACGTACTCGACACAGTCGAACATGACATGCCGGCAGCAAACGAACTGCTGGCCGGTAGCGGCGGGACTAGGAATCCCGACGGGTCGGACACGTTCACACTCTTCTTCCTCTGCATAGACGACGCGGCCGCCGCTTGGCTGCGCCGTCCTCACCCCGGCCTGATCGACGTGTGGACCGCACTGACCAAAGATCTGCGGTCGGCCGACCGATCCAACTAGCCCCGCGCCATGTCCACGAATCTGGACAGGTGAAGCTGGTGTGCCACGGTGATTGTCGCGGTCGGACCGTTACGGTGCTTGCCGAGAATCAAGTCGGCCTCACCGCCGCGGGGGTCGTCGCGCTCGATCGCGTCGGGGCGGTGCAGCAGAATCACCATGTCGGCGTCCT